>PXES01000328.1 GCA_003564655.1 Paracoccaceae bacterium | reverse complement strand
CCATCAGCGTCATGAAGGGGGTGAAGCCCAACCCCTCCATGAAAGCGCGCAACTCGCGGCCAAGGCCCGCGCTCGACAGGGTGAAGTTCAGGAATGCCGCGCCCAGCACCACCAGCATGATCATCGCCGTGATGCGCATGGTGCCATAAAGCGAGTCGCGCAGCATCTGCCAGTTCACCCCGCCCGACAGACCGGCGATGACAAAGGCCATGCCAACGCCCACGGCGGCGGCTTCGGTCGGCGTGGCCCACCCCTGGTAGATCGAGCCCACGATGGCCGCGAACAGCGCCAGGATCGGGATCAGATGCACCAGCACACCCAGCATTTCGCGAAACGGGTAGCGGCGCGATTCGCCGCCCAGTTCCGGGCGCATCAGGCAGATCAGCGCGGTCAGCAGGCTGAACCCTACCGCCAGCATCAGCCCCGGGATCAGCCCCGCCACGAAAAGCTGCGGGATCGAGGTTTCGGTGAGAAAGCCATAGACGATCAGGTTGATCGAGGGCGGGATCATGATGCCCAGCGTGCCCCCCGCCGCGATCGCTCCGGAGAACAATCGCGGGTCATAGCCCAGCCGCTCGGCCTGCGGCATGGCCACCGTGGCCACCGTCGCCGCCGTGGCGACCGACGAACCCGAGGTCGCCGAAAACAGCGTCGCGGTGCCGATATTGGCGTGGATCAGCCCGCCCGGCAGCCAGCTCAGCCAGCGATCAAGCGCGGCATAGGTCCTGCCCGCCACGCCCCCGCGCACCAGCACCTCGCCCAGGAGCACGAAGAACGGAATCGCGATCAGCGTCGAGGAATTGGACGACGACCACACGAACTGCCCCAGCCCGCGGATCAGCGGGAAGGGCGTGAAGAACTGGTCGATGCCGAAGCCCAGCAGGAACAGCACGATCCCCACCGGGATGGTCAGCGCCATCAGCCCCAGCAGGCCGCCGAAGATGTAGAGGATCATTTTGCCTGCTCCAGTTCATCGGCAACCTCGTTGCGCACGCCGATCCTGCTCTCGGCCGCACCCAGCCGCCCCTGAAACACCAGTGCGAGCGCCAGCAGTGTCACCGCGCAGCACATCAGCGCAAACCAGAGCCAGCCCGCGAACCACAGGCTCTGCGGAATCCACAGCGGCGTTTCCAGCACGGTATTGGCGCGCGAGTTGTTGGCGATGGACCGCGCCAGCACCGGCCAGGCACGAAAGGCGATGGTGACCACGGTTGCCGCCATGACCACCATCGCCAACAGATCGAGGAACACGCGCCCCCAGGGAGCAAAGCGCGTGCGCAGCCCCTCGATGCGGATATGGGCAAGCTCCATCAGCGCGAAGCCCATGCTCCAGGCCGTGGTGACGGCCATCACATAGCCGGTGATCTCGGTCGTGCCGCCCAGCGACATGCCCAGCCGCCGCAGGGTGATTTCAAGCAGCACATAGCCCACGCAGGCCAGAAGCCCCAGCCCCACCACCAGCGCGATGCCGCGGTTGATGGTGCGCAGCAGGTCGAGGATGCGCAGGACCATGTGCCGCCCCTTTCCGGTCAGTCGAGCGGGATGGCGACACCGACAACGCTGCCGACCTCGTCATTCCAGCGTTCGGCCCAGTCATGGCCGGCGCGCCCGGCCCAGTCGGGCAGCACGCGGGTCAGCAGGATCTCGGTGGCGCGCTCGAGGTCCTCGGCGCTCGCCTCGACCAGCACCATGTCGCGCGCCTCGCCATAGGGGCACTCGCCGGTGCCGGTCAGGCAGGCCACGTCATTTTCCAGCCCGTCCTGCGCGCTGGCCCAGGCGGCGTCCTCGAACTCGGTGCGGATGCTGGTCTCGATCAGGTCCTGCATCTCGGGCGAGAGGCTGTTCCAGCGGTCGAGATTGATGGCCGTGACCACCGGGTCCCAGCCGCCCAGCGGCAGGTTGACCAGATGGGTCGAGACCTCCCACCAGCCGGAATTGTAGCCCGACCCGCCGCCGGTGATGGCGCAGTCGATGGCCCCGCGTTGCAGCGCGCCCGGCACTTCACCGAAATCGACATTCACCCCCTCGGCGCCCAGCGCCTCGAGAAACTGCGCCGTCATCCGGCCCGAGCCGCGCACCTTCAGCCCCTGCATGTCATCGAGGCCCGAGACCTCGGTGTTGCAGAAAACGATCTGTGGCGGATAGGGCGCGATGGCGAGCACATGGCTGTTGAAACGATCGCGGAAGATGTCCGACACCATCGGCCGCGCCGCGTCGGACTTGGCGCGCGCGGTCTCCGCGTCCATGGCGATCAGCGGCACGTCCAGCGCCTCAAGCTCGGGCGCGTCGGCCACGGCATAGTTGCCCACGGTCATGGCCACGTCGTAGACGCCGTCGCCCAGCAAGTTGAACACGTCGCCCACGCCAAGGCCCATCTCGTTATGCGTGGTCAGCGCCACCTCCAGCGCACCGTCCGAGGCCTGGGGCAGGAACTCGTTCCAGAAGGGCGCCTCGTAGTTGCGGTGCAGCGGCAGGCCCGACCAGCTGCCGACGACCGAGAGCATCTCGGCATGGGCGGGCAGGGCAAGGGCCGTGGACATCAGCAGGCTTGCGGCAAGTTTGCGTTTCATCTTTCTCTCCACTGTTGGTCAGGTGGTCCGCGCGGGACCGGTTGCATCTTCGTCGGTGTCGCAGATCAGCATGTGCCCGGGGGCATGGGTGATCACCAGAGGGATCCCCGCCGCCAGCAGCGCGTTCTGCGAGGTCACGCCGCAGGCCCAGAAGACCGGCACCTCCCCCGGGCGCACGGTCACGCTCTCGCCCCATTCGGGGCGGTCGAGCGCGGTGATGCCGATTTCCGAGGGGTCGCCCACATGCACCGGCGCGCCATGCGCCTGCGGATAGCGGGCGCAGATCTCGATGGCGCGCGGCACGTCGCGCCCGCGCAGCGGGCGCATCGACACGACCATGGTGCCGCCGAAGGGGCCGCCGGGCACCAGCGGCAGGTCGGTGCGATACATCGGCACAGTGCGGTTCTGCTCGACATGGCGCATGGGAATCTGCGCCGCGAGCAGCGCGCGCTCGAAGGTAAAGGAACAGCCCAGCGCCACGGTCACCATGTCGTCGCGCCACTGCGCGGCGATCTCGGTGCGCTCTTCAACGAACTGCCCGTCGCGATAGAGCCGGTAGCGCGGCAGGTCGTGGCGGATGTCGATGTCCTCGCCCAGCGTCGGCAGGCCCGGATCGCCCGTCTCGCCCACGCCGACCACCGGGCAGGCGCGCGGGTTGCGCACGCAGAAGCGCAGGAAGTCGAGCGCATGGGCGGCAGGCAGGATGGCGATGTTGCATTGCAGCTTGCCCGGTGCCAGCCCGGCCGTGTGCCCTGTCATCCGGCCCGCGCGGATCTCGCGGCGCAGATCGGCCAGGGTCTGGATTTCTGCCAGAACGTCTTGCGGCACGATCGCCCCCTTGCACTCGGTTACCGCAGGGTCGCGAATCGCATATATAAAATCAAATCGTCATTTTTGATGAGGATTGATCAGATAATTCTATCTCCAGCGGGCGGCGACCTCGGCCGCCAGATGCGCGCAGCGTTCGGCCAGCGGGTTGTGCGGCTCGGCCATCCACGAAGCCGTGAAATCCAGCGGCGAGGGGCGCCAGCCCGGGTCGAAGGCGGCAAGCTGGCCCTGCGCCAGCCGCTCGCGCGCCAGCGCCTCGGGGATCGGGCCGACGCCGATGCCGGCCGCGATCATCTGGATCGAGGCCGAGAGCGAAGCGCAGCTGAACACCCGCACACCCGGCCCGTGTCGCTGCCCGAGTTCATGGACGAGTTCGCGGTAGGGTCGCGTGTTGCGGGCATAGCTGATCACCGGGGTGGTCAGGAAATCGGGCTCGGGGCTGGAGGCGGCGCGATACCAGCCCAGCCCGAAGCTGGGCAGGGTGACATTGTTGACGGAATAGGCCGAGACCGGCCCCATCAGCAGCGCCAGATCCAGCTCGCGCGCGACCAGCGCCTCGCGCAGGTTGAAGGAGATATCGACGGTGAGTTCGAGGCTCAGGCGCGGGTAGGCGAGGCTCAGCCGCTCCAGGAATCGCGGCAGCCAGGTTTCTGCGATGGTTTCCGAGGCGCCAACGCGGAACAACCCCTCCAGCCCCGTAGGGTCGCTGACGCGCTGGCGAATCTCTTCCTGCACGAAGGCCATCTGCTCGGCATAGCCGCGCAGCAATTCGCCCTCGCGGGTCAGCACCACGCCGCGCGCGCTGCGCTCGAAGAGCCGCACCTGCAGGCTGTCCTCGAGCGCCTGCAACCGCGCCGTCACGGCGGGCTGCGAGACGTTCAATTGCTCGGCGGCACGGCGCACGCCCTTCAGCCGCGCCACCCACAGGAAGGTCTGTAACTGGTCCAGCGTCACGCGGCGCGCTCGCCACAAGGGGGCTGCAAACGGCAGTCCGCGGCGTGGAGTGCCTGCACCATGTCAAGCGCATTCGCCGTGACACTGCAGGTTCCGGCTGCTGGCAGTAGTCCCGCCCCGACCTGCAAAACGCGTGCCAACCGGGTCAGATCGTGAGCATCGTCGATCCGGGTCAACACGGGCACGCCCCCCGCTGGACAGTCGTTTTGGATGCCTCGGGAACGCAGTCCCCGCCGCGCGGGATCACGAATGGCAACATGACCGTGGCGCGTTGGCATTGCTTGAAGTCATCTCGTTCTAACTCGGCAGTCGAGCAGACAAAGCCCGGTGTTGAGCGAACCCCTGCTTTGTCGCGCCGGACTGTCTTGTTCACTCGCCTTCTCCGGGCTGCATGGTCATTCGGATTTGGCCAAAGAACCGGCGGGTAAAAGCGGCGGATTCGATGGCCTGAGGACACGAGCCTACAGCACGACCGGCGCGAAAGTCACCCAAACCTTGCGCCCGATCCAGCCAGGCTGGACCGGAAACCGGCCTCGGGACCCATGTCAGCGCGGGCGCAGGCGCCACTCACATATGTGAGACAACATGCCTCGCAGCCGATCAAGCGCGGCTGTCCCGGCCTTGTCCGCGACGACAGCGATCACGGCACGCGGGTCGGGGCGATGCTTCGACCCAGTATGCTGCCCCGTACCACAGGGAGGCAATACGCAGCGCCGATCAGCCAGGCGAGTGGGATCACGGCACTGCCCCATTTCATTGCTTGCGGCTTCTACATCCGGCAATCGCGCGGGCAGCAAGCGGTTTCCGGCGACTTGCTGACTGTCCCCTTGCATTGGGCGCGCGATCAGTCTTGAAAGGCGGCTGCCGCCGACCGCAAACGAAGAAGGTAATAGACCGTGAACATAGAAACCGATCTGCGCAGCGCCACGCTGCGCCATCTGGAATTCTCGCTTGGCAAGGGCCCTGCGCAAGCGCGCGTGTTCGACCTGCGCATGGCACTTTCGCTGGCGGTGCGGGACCGGATCATCACCCCATGGCTTGCCTCGGACCGCGCGGCCCGTGCTGCGCGCGGCAAGCGGGTCTATTACCTGTCGATGGAGTTTCTGATCGGGCGGCTCCTAGAGGACGCGATCGTCAATCTGGGTCTCGGCGAAGAGGCGCGCAGCACGGTCGAGGGGCTTGGCTTCGATTTCGATGAGGTGCTGACGAATGAGCCTGATGCCGCGCTCGGCAATGGCGGCCTCGGGCGTCTCGCAGCCTGTTTTCTCGATTCGATGTCCACGCTGGGCTGTCCCGGCACGGGCTACGGCATCCGCTACGAGCATGGGTTGTTCCAGCAAGGGTTCCACAATGGCAAGCAGGTGGAAAAGCCCGAAGAATGGTTGCGTCAGACCCATGCCTGGGAATTCGAGCGCCCCGAGGCCGATCTGCGCATCGGTTTCGGTGGGTCAGTCGTCGAGAGGGACGGTGCGCGTCTTTGGGAACCGGCGGATGAGGTGATTGCCAAGGCCTATGACACCCCCGTCATCGGCTGGCGCGGAAACTGGGCCAACACATTGCGCCTGTGGGGGGCAGAGGCCGTGGCGGGCTTTGATCTGGCGGCCTTCAACCGGGGCGATTATGTCGGCGCGACCGAGGGTGAGGCGCTGGCGCGCACGATCAGCCGGGTGCTCTATCCTGATGACACTTCGGATGCAGGCAAGGAGTTGCGCCTGCGGCAGGAGGATTTCTTTACCGCTGCCAGCCTGCGCGACATCCTGCGCCAATTCATCGCCGACGGGGGTGATCTGACCGAACTGCACCGCCATGTGGCGATCCAGCTCAATGACACCCATCCCGCCATCGCCGGGCCCGAGCTTGTGCGGCTTTTGCATGACGAACAGGGCATGGCCTTCGATCAGGCCGAAGAGGTTGCGCGCGATTGTCTGGGCTACACGAACCACACCCTGCTGCCCGAGGCGCTGGAGCGCTGGCCCGAATGGCTGATGGGCAAGCTGCTGCCCCGGCATCTGGAAATCATCGGGCGGATCGACGAGAACCACGCCCGCGCACACCCCGACCGTGGTGTGTCGATCCTGGGCGATGGGCAGGTGAATATGGGCGAGTTGAGCTTCATCATGGCCCACAGGGTCAACGGCGTCTCGGCGCTGCATACGGATCTCGTGAAATCGACCGTCTTCGCCGAATTGCATCGGCTGCATCCTGACCGGATCATCAACCAGACCAACGGTGTGACGCCGCGCCGCTGGATCGTGGGCGCAAACCCCAAGCTGCGCAAGCTGATCGGCGACACGATCGGGCCGCGCTGGGTGGCCGATCTGGAACGGCTGCAAGAGCTGGAACCCCATATCGCGGATGCGGGCT
>PXES01000153.1 GCA_003564655.1 Paracoccaceae bacterium | reverse complement strand
GTCGGCGGTGTCTTCCGGGTCGCGGCGGCGCGTTCTTCCGCGCAGGCTCAAGCGCAGGAGCGGGGTTGCGCCCAACGACGCGTCGCGCCTCACACAGGGTGATTTGCAGGCCGCGCAGGTCATGGCTATGTCGCCGGGGTCCGGGACCGGGCCTGACCCGTTGCGGATCTTCATGCCGAGATATCGCGAACAGCCCGAGCCCCTGACGATCCGGGGCATGATCGAGCCCGCCCCAAGGCCCGGTCGCGGAGAATGAGATGCGGGCCGCCGGGTTGCGCGGGGGCCTTTCCCTGCGTGCGGAACAGCAGGACACAGCGCGCTCAGCACGCCGCCTTGAACCCGTCGATGATCGCAATCGCCTCCTCGGCCGTTTCGGCATACTGGAACAGCGCCAGATCATCGGGGCTGATCGTGCCGGCCTCGGCCAGCGCCTCCCAGTTGATCACCCGCGTCCAGAACTCGCGCCCGAACAGGATGAAGGGCATGGGCCGCATCCGTTCGGTCTGGATCAGCGTCAGCGTCTCGAACAACTCGTCAAGCGTGCCGAAGCCGCCGGGAAACACCGTGATCGCCCGTGCGCGCATCAGGAAATGCATCTTGCGGATGGCGAAATAGTGAAAGTTGAAGCACAGATCGGGCGTCACGAATTCATTCGGCGCCTGTTCATGCGGCAGCACGATATTAAGGCCGATAGAGGCGCCGCCCGCTTCCTTCGCGCCCAGATTGCCCGCCTCCATCACGCCGGGCCCGCCGCCCGTGACGATCACATCCTCGCGCCCGTAACTCTGCACCGAACGCAGCGTCATCGCATGGGCGAATTCGCGCGCCACCTCGTAAAAGCGCGCCAGCTGGGCCATCATCGGCGTGCGCGGCGCGCTGGGGTCGTCGGGGCGGCGGATACGCGCGCCGCCAAACATGACGATGGTGGACTGGATGCCGCGCTCGGTCATCAGCAATTCGGGCTTCAACAATTCCAGTTGCAGGCGCACGGGGCGCAACTCGTCACGGACCAGAAAATCGCTGTCGGCAAACGCCAGCCGGTAGGCCGGGTGGCGGGTCTGCGCCGTGTCGGGCGCGTCGTCCCAGTGGCGCAGATCCTCCTGTGCGTCGGGGAAGGTCCGGCTTTTCGGAGTGTCGTCCATGGGATCCTCGTGCCTGCGAATTGCGCTCCCGCCGGGCCGAGGCTATAGCGAGGCGCGAGAGATGACCAGAGCCCCTGCAACCGGAACGAGGGACCGCCATGACCGACACAGCCGCACTTGAAGCCGCCATCGAGGCGGCATGGGAGGCCCGCGACTCGATCACCCCCGCCACAGGCGGAGCGACCCGCGCTGCCATCGAGGACACGCTCGACGCGCTCGACGCGGGCCGACTACGGGTCGCCGAGCGTCAGGAAAGCGGCGAGTGGCGTGTCAATCAATGGGCCAAGAAAGCCGTCCTGCTGGGCTTCCGGATCAAGGATATGGAGCCGCAGAGCGGCGGGCCGCAGGGCAGCGGCTGGTGGGACAAGGTGGACAGCAAGTTCAAGGGCTGGCAGTCCGAAGACTGGAAAACCGCGGGCTTTCGCGCGGTTCCCAACTGTGTCGTGCGCCGCTCGGCCTATATCGCGCCGGGCGTCGTGCTGATGCCCTCTTTCGTCAATCTGGGCGCCTATGTGGACAGCGGCACGATGGTCGATACATGGGCCACGGTCGGCTCTTGCGCGCAAATCGGCAAGAATGTGCATCTGTCGGGCGGCGTCGGCATCGGCGGCGTGCTGGAACCGATGCAGGCCGGCCCCACCATCATCGAGGATAACTGCTTCATCGGCGCGCGCTCGGAAGTGGTCGAGGGCTGCATCGTGCGCGAGGGGTCGGTGCTGGGGATGGGCGTCTTCATCGGCAAATCCACCAAGATCGTGGACCGCGAGACCGGGGCGGTCAGCTATGGCGAGGTGCCGCCCTATTCCGTGGTGGTGGCAGGCTCGATGCCCTCGAAGAACGGCATCAACCTCTACTGCGCGGTGATCGTCAAGCGCGTCGACGCCAAGACCCGCGCCAAGACCGGAATCAACGAGTTGCTGCGCGACTGAGCCTTGCGCAGAGCCGCACTCTTTCATCTTTGCTCCAGATATCCGCGGGGTTTCTCAAGGAGTCGGCATTGGAACGCCACTGGTCCGCGCGAAAATGACGACGACCCCTTGAGGCAGGGAGTTTGCGGGACGGCAGTCCCTCAAGCCCCGCCCCGAAAAAACTCATCGCGGCGCCGCAGCCCGCCGCAGCCGGTCATTGATCGCAACCCCCAGCCCCTCCTCGGGCACCGGGGCCACGGCGATGGGCTGGCCCAGCGCATCCGCCGAATGCAGCACCTCGAACAGCCGCGCCGCCGCTTCCGACAGATCGCCGGTCACGGACAGGCTCAGCACCGCGTCATCGCAGCCCGGCCCGAAGCCGATCCAGATCTCGCCCGGCGCGGGCGTCGTGACGTCCAGCCGCAGCGGCGCGCGGGGGGCGTAGTGCGAAGGCAGCTGCCCAGGCGCGGTCAGCACACCCGTCGCCGCAGCCGCGCGGAGTGGCGTGCCGAGAGCCTCGGCCAGCGCCTCGGCGCTCACTCCGCCCGCGCGCAAGAGCACCGGCGCATCCCCCTCGAAGCCCACGATCGTCGACTCCAGCCCCACCGGACAGGCCCCGCCATCGAGCACGGCCGCGATCCGGCCCGATAGCCCCGCCAGCACATGCGCGGCCCGTGTCGGGCTGATCCGTCCCGAGGGGTTGGCGGACGGTGCCGCGACCGGTCCGCCGAACGCCTGAAGCACCGCGCGCGCCAGCGGATGCGCGGGCACGCGCAGGGCCACGCGGCTGCGCCCGGCCGTCACGGCCTCGGCAAGCCCGTGGTCCGCGCGCAGGGGCGCGAGCAGGGTGAGCGGGCCGGGCCAGAAGGCGCGGGCGAGGGCCTGCGCGGGGGGCGGCAGTTCGGCCAGCGCCTGCGCGGCATCCAGCCCCGCCACATGAACGATCAGCGGGTTTTCAGCGGGCCGCCCCTTGGCCGTGTAAATCGCGGCCACGGCCTCGGGGTTGCGGGCATCGGCGGCGAGGCCATAGACTGTCTCGGTCGGCAGGGCCACCAACGCGCCCGCGCGCAAGAATGCAACCGCGCGCGCGACCCCGCCCGCATCGGCGGTCAGGATTTCCGTATCAAAGGTCCGGGCAGGTGACGGCATGGGCGTGACGTGGCGTTCCGGTTCAGAAATCGGCCCCGACAGGCTATCACCGGGACGGGTCTGCCATAGGCCATGCCCGCCCCGCTTGCCAAGCCCCGTCCCTGAACAGGAGCCCCCCATGCCCTACCGCGCGCCGCTTTCGGATTTCCGCTTCCTGCTCGACCATGTCGTGGGCTACGACCAGCTTGCGCGAACCGACCGCTTCGCCGAGGCCACCCCCGACACCACGTCCGCCATCCTGACCGAGGCCGCGCGGCTGTGCGAGGACGTGCTCGCGCCGCTGCAGCGTGTGGGCGACACGCAGCCCGCGCGGCTGGAGAACGGCGTGCTGCGCTCGCCCCCCGGCTATGCCGAGGCCTTCGGCGCCATTGCCGAGGGCGGCTGGGTTGGCATCGCCGCCGATCCGGCGCATGGCGGCATGGGGCTGCCGCAGACGCTGGCGGCAGCACTCAACGAGATGATGTCGGGGGCGTGCCTTTCGCTTCAGTTGAACCCGCTGCTGACCCAGGGCCAGATCGAGGCGCTGGAACATCACGCCGATGACGATCTGAAATCCGTCTACCTGCCGCGTCTGATCGCGGGCGACTGGTCCGGCACCATGAACCTGACCGAGCCGCAGGCGGGCAGCGATGTCGGTGCGCTGCGCAGCCGGGCCGAGCCCAATGACGATGGCAGCTATGCGATCACGGGGCAGAAGATCTACATCTCGTGGGGTGATTGCGACTTTACCGGGAATGTCTGTCATCTGGTGCTTGCGCGGCTGCCGGACTCGCCTGCGGGCACGCGCGGAATCAGCCTGTTCCTGGTGCCGAAATTCCTGCCCGATGCCGATGGCAAGCCGGGGGCGCGCAACGCGCTGCGGGTGATCTCGCTCGAACACAAGCTGGGCCTGCATGGCTCGCCCACCGCGGTGATGGAGTATGAGCGCGCCACTGGCTGGCTGGTGGGCGAAGCGCACAAGGGCATGGCGGCGATGTTCACCATGATGAACAATGCCCGCATCGGGGTGGGTCTGCAGGGGATCGGCGTGGCCGAGGCCGCCTATCAGCAGGCGCTCGGCTATGCCCGCGACCGCCGGCAGGGGCGCAGCCCGGTCAGTGGCGATGGCGCGATCATCGAACATGCCGATGTGCGCCGCCAGTTGGCCGGCATGAAGGCCGAGATTTTCGCCATCCGCGCCATCGCGCTGGCCAACTCCGTTGCGGTCGATATGGCGCGCGCCACCGGGTCCGGGGACTGGGCCGCACGCGCAGCACTTCTGACGCCCATCACCAAGGCGCATGGCACCGAGATCGGCATCGAGGTCGCCAATGCCGGCATCCAGCTGCATGGCGGCATGGGCTATGTCGAAGAGACGGGCGCCGCGCAGTTCCTGCGCGATGTCCGCGTGACCGCGATCTATGAGGGGACCAACGGCATTCAGGCGATGGATCTGG
The DNA here is from genome assembly GCA_003564655.1 of Paracoccaceae bacterium. GTDB lineage: Bacteria > Pseudomonadota > Alphaproteobacteria > Rhodobacterales > Rhodobacteraceae > Roseinatronobacter. The sequence continues at coordinate 2,093 of PXES01000153.1, read as the reverse complement.
TGGGCCGCAAGCTGATGGATGGCGGCGAGGCGGCCTTTCGCCTGCTGCAAGAGGTCGAGGACACTGCCGAGGAAGCCCGCGCCACGCTGCCCGATCTGGCCGAGCCGGTCTGGCAGGCCGCCGAGTCGCTGCGCGAGGCGACCGAATGGCTGCTCGCGCAGGATATGGAGGACCGCTTCGCCGGGGCGGCGGCTTACCTGCGTGCCTTCGCCCGCGTGCTGGGCGGGCATTACCACCTGCGCGCGGCCTGCGCGGGCGGGTCGGCGCAGAAAGCCCTGGCGCGGGTCTTCGTCAGCCGCATCCTGCCCGAACATGCGGGGCTGATCGCACAGGCGCGGGCCGGCGCGGCGGCGCTGTATGCGCTTTCGGATGACGATCTGGCGGCATGATGGACGGTCGCGACCCGCAGGGTGGCATCCGCCACCCCTTCGCCGCGCCCCCCGAGGCCGGGCAGGTGACCGAGATCGCCCAGGGCGTGCTCTGGGCGCGGCTGCCGCTGCCGATGGCACTCGATCACGTCAATGTCTACATCCTCGACGATGGCGATGCCTGGACGGTCTTCGACACCGGGCTTGATACGGCACGCGCGCGCGACCTTTGGCAGGCGCTGCTGAGCGGGCCGCTGCGCGGCAAGCCCGTGCAGCGCGTGATCGTCAGCCACCATCATCCCGACCATATCGGCCTCGCGGGCTGGTTCCAGGCGCAGGGGGCCGCGCTGTGGACCACCCGCACCGCCTGGCTTTTCGCGCGGATGCTGACGCTTGACGCGCAGGATTTGCCGCCGCCCGAGATGCTGGAATTCTGGCGGCGCGCGGGCATGGACCCGCAGGTGTTCGAGGCGCGCCGCACCGCCAAGCCCTTCAATTTCCGCGACACGGTGGCCCCGCTGCCACTTGGCTTCTGCACTGTGCAGGCTGGCGATGTGCTGCGCGCGGGCGGGCGCGACTGGGATGTGCGGCTGGGCCACGGCCACGCGCCAGACCAGATCACGCTCTGGTCGCGCGACTGCAATCTGGTGCTGGGGGCGGACCAGCTGCTGCCGGGCATCTCGCCGGTGCTGGGTGTCTATGCGACCGAGCCCGAGGCCGACCCGGTCGCCGACTGGATGCAAAGCTGCGCGGCACTCGCCGAGGTGGCGCGGCCCGAGCATCTGGTGCTGCCGGGCCACAAGCTGCCCTTCACCGGGCTGCCGTTGCGGCTGGCGCAGAAGATCGAGAACCATATCAGCGCGCTTGACCGGCTGGAGGCGCATCTGGCCAGCCCGCGCGTCGCGGGCGATTGCTTCGCGCCACTCTTCCGGCGCAAGGTGACCGAGGCGACCTACGGGCTGGCCCTGGCCGAGACGGTCGCGCATCTCAACCATCTGCGCGCGGCGGGTCGCGTGACGCGTCGGCTGGGACCGGACGGTGCCTGGCTGTGGCAGGCCGTTTCGCGCGATCTGTAATGCAGTGCGTGTCGCGGGCGGGGCAAGCGCCCGCGAGCGGAGCCCACCCGCCCGCCCATGCCCCGCTCGCGGGCGCTCGCCCCCGTGCCGGGGGCGGGGGCAGGGCACCCCCGCGGGCGGCCGGGTCTCGTGTCCGAGCGCGCTTTGCCACAGCCGCGCGGGCAGGGGGTGACAGCGCCGCGATCATCGGCTATCGAGTCTGGCAAGTCGCGGTATCAGGAGGCGCAGATGGCAAAGCATGAACACGGCAAGATGGATATTTCAGAGCAGGAAAAGACCTTTGTCGGTTTCATCCGCGTGACCATCTGGGCCACGGCGATCAGCCTTGGCGTGCTGGTATTCCTTGCGCTTGCGAATTCCTGACGTGGACCGCCTTGCCGCCCCGCGCGGCGACCGGACCCCAAGCGGACACGGACGATCATGACATTTCTATCCGCGCGCCTCGCGCTGGTTTTCGGGCTGGCCCTCGCGCTTTTGGGCGGCTGTGGCGGCCCGGCCATCTGGGCCAGCGATGCCGAGGTCTCGGCTGCGCGCCATGTCCATGGCGGCCCGCCCGAACTCGCGCTGGTGACGATCATGCATTACGGCTCCGGGCGCGGCGATCACACGGCGCTGTTCATCAACGGCGCAGAGCGGGTGATCTTCGACC
>PXES01000157.1 GCA_003564655.1 Paracoccaceae bacterium | reverse complement strand
TGGCCCTCGGGGGCGAAGCTCCGGAAGCAGATCACGAACAGATATCGGACGTGCTGACCAGGCGCATGATGCTGTTGCCTGCCCTCGTTCCCGAAACCGGGCCATTTGCCGGTGCGAAAGCCCGCTGGCTTGGCGAAGAGCCCACGCCGGGCTCCGGCCAGCGGAGCGCCGCAGTCGGGTTCTACCTCGCTCTGGTGACGGCACGCTGTCTTGAGTTGATCGGGCATGCTGGTCCGGTCGTTGTCGAGGGGCCGTTCGCCCGCAACAATCCCTTCCTCCGGATGCTCGCGGCGGCCTCGTCTTCGCCAGTGATCCCGATGACCAGTACAACCGGGACAAGCCAGGGCGCGGCGCTCCTGATTGGGTTCAGTCGACCGGAAGCGGTAAAGGATGTCGCCTTGCCCGCCTGTGAAGAACAGATCGGCACGAGGCTTTCTGCCTATGCCGAAATATGGAAGCGTAGCTTGAATTCGTCTTGATCCGGCACGGTTTCGAAATCTGCCGTCAGCGCGATTGCCCTGAATGTCGCGCTTGGGCCAAATTGCTCGGGATCGCGGCCATGACCCGCAACCTTGCAAGCGACGTTTCGCGCCAGTTGCCGCCGTTGAAGCCTGGCGAGGCAACTGGTCGCTTCAGTCATTTGTCACCGATGCTCACCGATGCGATACCGCAAGGTCACAATCGGCATACCGCCCGCTGCGCTGGTCATGCTGCGAAGACGAGCAGATCTTGCACAAATGCAGGGAAGCGAAGAATGCGCCCGCAAAGCGGACGCAACCCCTACCCCATATGCGCGAACGCCGGGTGCGTCTGGAACCGCCAGGCGCGGCGGGGGCCGGCCATGACGTTCAGGTAATACATCTCGACCCCGCAAGGCGCAGCACAAGGGTGGTGGCCGCGCGGGACCAGCACCACATCGTGATCGCCCGGCGCCATGCTTTCGTCGAGGCTCAGATCATCGGTGAAGACGCGCTGGAGGCCGAAGCAGCCTTCGGGGCTGAGGCGGTGGTAATAGGTCTCTTCCAGATAGGTGATGTTCGGGAAATCATCCGCGTCATGCCGGTGCGGCGGGTAGGAGGACCAGTGTCCCGCAGGCGTGAACACTTCCGTCACCAGCAGGCTGTCGGCCACGTCGCGACCTTCCATCGCGATGGGGTGGATGTAGCGCGTGTTGGTGCCCTGCCCGCGCGTCTCACTCCCCACGCCCTCGGGGCCCAGCACCTGGACGGGCCGCCCGCCGGGGCTGGGCGCGGTGCACACGGCCAGCACGCAAGCCCCCCCCTCGGCCCGCGCGGACCATGGCGTGCCGGGCGGCACATACAGCGCGGCAGGCGGCACCTGTTCCCAGACGCGGGCGCGCGTGCCCATGACGCCGCACTCGGTGTCCCCGGCCCGCACCGCCGCGTGCCCCTCGACCAGCACGAGGATCGCCTCGCGCCCGTCGAACTGCCCCTCGGCCACATCGCCCGGCCCCAGCCGCCACAGGTCGAAGCCGACATACTGCCAGCCTGCCGCCTCGGGCGAGATTGCATGGACCTGCCCGCGCGTGCCCTGCGGCTTGCGTAGCAGCCCCGCGCTCATGCCTGCCGCCTTTCACCCTGGGCGCGCAGGGCATCCTTGAACGCCTCTCGCGTCCAGCCCTCGGCCAGCGCGCGGGCCAGCAGTCCGGCCTGCGTCTCGGGGGCCAGCCCGTCCACGGGCGGGTCGCTGTCGAGATTGGTGGGGAAGGAATAGCCCTCGGCGGCGGCGGCGATGGCAGCAGCGCGCTCGGCCGCGCCCAGCCCGCCCAGCACGGGGAAGAGCGCGCGGCACATCGCAGTGCGGTCCACAGCCTCCATCGCGCGGCCAAAGGCCGAGGACACCTGAACAAGGTTCGCCATCCGGTTGATATCGCGCGAGACATTCTCGCCCGCCGCATGGTAAAGCGCGGGGTTGAAGAACAGCGCGTCGCCCTTGTCCAGCGGCAGTTGCACGGCGTGGTCCTTGAAGAAGGCAGCAATCTCGGGACGACGATAGGCCATGTAGCCGCCCGGCACCAGTTGTGAAAACGGCAGCAGTTGCGTGGGCCCGCTCTCGACCGGCATGTCGCAATGCGCGATCGCCCCTTGCAGCGTCATGACAGGCGAGAGCGCGTGGACATGCGCCGGGAAGCGCGCCGCGACCTCGGCGCTCTGAAAGCCCAGATGATAGTCGCGATGCGCGCTTTGGGCCTTGCCCCCGGGGCGGACGAGATTGACCTGCGCGGTCATCTGGTAGAACGGGCCGAGCCAGGCCTCGCAGACCGCATCAATGACCGGGTTGCCGAAATAGCGCGCGAATCCCTCGGGGTCTTCAAGGCAGAGCTTCTGCAGGCTGTTCCAGATGCGGTCATTGGCCCCGGCGGCGGCGAAATGATCCGCCCCGCCGCCGCCCGCCGCCTTTTCGCGCGCGATGATGCGCTCATAGGCGGCGGTGGCGCGGTCGATGGGTGCGGTGTCGGCATAGGCGCGCCTGAGCACCAGCACGCCCGACCCCTGCCCCAGCACCCGCGCCCATTCGGCCATCAGCGCGCGGCGGGGCGCGGCCTCGGCCAGCCGGTCGCACAAGTCGTCCATGGCGTAGATGGGCACGTTCGCCTGCACCTCGGCGGCCAGCGGCACCTCGGCCCGGTCGAGTGTCTGCGCGCAGATCGTCGCCAGTTCCTCGACCGACCCGCTGCCCGTGTCGAAATACCCGAAATCACGCATCTCAGACGGTCCCCCCCAGCGAACTTTCCAGCGCCACCATCTCCTGCCCGCCGGCCATCAGGTCCTGCAACTCCTCGGGCGTGATCTGGCCGCGCTGGGCAGTGCCCAGCGTCTTGCCCCGGTTGAGCACGGTGAACCGGTCACCCACGGCCAGCGCGTGGCGGACATTGTGGGTGATGAACACCACGGCGATGCCCGATTTGCGCACCTTGTCGATGGTCGAGAGCACGTTGGCGGTCTGCCGCACGCCGAGCGCCGAGGTCGGCTCGTCCAGGATCAGCACCTTGGCGCCGAAATAGACCGCGCGGGCAATCGCCACGGTCTGCCGCTCGCCGCCCGAGAGCGTGCCAACGGCCTGATCGGGCGAGCGCAGGTTGATGCCCATCTTGCGCATCTCGGTCATGGTGACCTCGTTCGCCTTGGCGAAATCCATGAAACGGAAGGGGCCGACCTTCTTGACCGGCTCGCGCCCCATCCAGAAATTGCGCGTCACCGACATCAGAGGGATCATCGCAAGATCCTGATAGACCGTGGCAATCCCGGCAGTCATCGCGTCGCGCGGGCTGTCGAAGGACATCTCGCGCCCCTCGAACAGGATCTTGCCCTTGGTCGGCTTGTGCCCCCCGGACATGGTCTTGATGAAGGTGGATTTGCCCGCGCCGTTGTCGCCCAGCAGGCAATGGCACTCGCCCGGGCGCACGTCGAAGCTGACGCCGTTGAGCGCGATCACCGGGCCGAAATGCTTCTCGATATCCTTCATCTCGACGATGGGGGCATGAACAGCTTCGCTCATCTCAACGCTCCCCGGTAATGATGCGGCGGATATAGGTGTTCAGGATCACCGCAAAGAGCAGGATCACGCCCAGGAACACCCGGAAGAGGCTCGATTCCACCCCGGCGAAGAACAGCCCCTGCTGCACCACCCCGAAGATGATCGCCCCCAGCGCGGCGCCGATGACCGACCCGAAGCCCCCGGTCAGCAACGCGCCGCCGATGACCACGGCGATGATCGCCTCGAACTCCTTCAACAGCCCCCGGTCTGCCCCGGCCGAGCCGAATTCCATCACCTGACAGGTGGCAAACAGCGTGGCGCAGAAGGCGGTGAGCATGAACATCTGGATCTTGACGCGGTTGACCGGCACGCCGACATAGCGCGCCGCCTGCGCATCGCCGCCCGAAGCGAAGACCCAGTTGCCGAACTTGGTCCGCGTCAGCACGATATGCGCGACGATCACCAGCACCAGCGCCCAGACGATCAGCATGGGGATGCCGTTGACCATGGGCTCGCCCGCGCGCGCGCCGCGGCTGTAGGTGGCGATGATATCCATCTCGGCCAACCAGCGGAAAAACCCCTCGCCGATCTTGCCGCCAAAGAGCGGCGCCAGCCAGTCGCCCTCGGCCGCGCTGGAAATGCCGCCGATGATGGTGCGCCGCTCGATGGTCTGGGGCAGGAAGATGGTAAAGCCGCGCAGGATGAACAGAAAGGCCAGCGAGACGATGAAACTGGGTAGACCGGTGCGCACGACGATGGTGCCGGTCAGCGCGCCGATGGCCATGCACAAGGCAAAGGTCAGCAGGATCGCCAGCCACACGGGCCAGCCCAAGGTGACCGACATGATGGCGATGGACATGCCCGAAAACCCGATCATCGAGCCCACCGACAGGTCGAACTCGCCCGCGATCATCAGCATGCAGGCGCCGACCGCGATGATGACGAACTGCGCCGAGACGGTGGACCAGTTGAGCACGCCCTGCGGCGCGAACATGCCGCTGTCCCCGGCGAAGATGATGAAGAACAGAAACACCGCGATCACGCCGACAATCGCGCCCAGCTCGGGCCGGATGAAGGCCTCGCGCAGTTTCGAGGTCTGCTTGATGCGCTCGTCCACAGCGGCGCTGCTGCCCGTGTCGGACATGGTGATCCCCTCCCCAAGGTCACGCGAATATCGAAAACAGGGCGGGCCCGCGCGGGTCCGCCCTGCGTGTCAGTGGCTCAGCGGAACTCGCCCGCCAGATCGGCCACGAGATCCAGATCATCCGCCGTCACGAAACCGGGGCCAGAGTTGATGTTGTTGCCCGGCAGCACCCCGAAGCGGTGGCGATTGGCGAGCACGATCACCGGCAGATAGGCCTGCAGGAAGGGCTGCTGGTCGATCCCCCACTGGATGATCCCGTCGGCGATGGCCGGAACGATGTCGCCGCCCAGATCGAAGGTGCCGAAATAGATGTCACCGGCCAGCCCCATCTGGTCGAGCGCGCGGATGGTCGGGTCGGCCGAAGTGGGCCCGAGCGCCAGCACGGCCTCGGTTTCCGGGTTGGCGTTCAGATAGGCCATGACGCGGTTCTGCACCTCGGACGGGTCGGTGCCGCTGTCGATCATCTGGTTGCCCAGTTCGACCCCCAGCCCGTCGGCAAAGCCCTGGCACCGCTCGCTGGAGGCGGGCTGCGCGATGTAGTGGTTCACGCACAGGAAGGTGGTGATACCGTCACCTGCGGCGCGCTGCCCGGCGGCGAAACCGGCGTCATATTCGGGCTGGCCGACATACATCAGCGCGCCCACCTCGCGCGCCTGTTCCGGCGTGCCCGAGTTGATGATGATCACATCGATGCCGGAATCGACCGCATCCATGATCGGCCCCGACAGCACGTCGAAATCCGCCAGCGTGGTGATCAGCCCGTCCGGCGCGCTGGCCGTCACCTGCTCGATGATCCGCGCCATGTCGGCCAGGTCGCCCGTCGGCGGGTTGCGATACTCGGTCGATACGCCCATCTGCTCGCCCGCCAGCGCAAGGCCGTTCTGGATCGTGTTCCACCAGGCGTCGGCGTCGTCGGCATGGCTGACCAGCACATAGCGCAGATCATCGGCCACCGCCGGGGCCGCGCCCAGCATCGTGGTTGCGGCCAGCGCCGAGGCGGCCAGGGTCTTGAAAGGTGCCTTCATGATGTCCTCCCATCGGATTGCAGGCGCGCCCGTTACGGTTCTCCCCGCGCCCTGGGTGGAACACTAGCCTCGAATCACTAACTTTGCAACCGGTTGCAAATACTTTTGGCCAGCGTCGGGATGGCGTGCTATGAACGGGCTGCAACAGCTTTCCGGACGCGAAAATGCCAGTGACCCTCAAGGATGTGGCGCAGCGCGCGGGCGTCTCCCGCTCGGCGGTCTCGCGCACCTTCACTGCGGGCGCCTCGGTCTCGGCGCGCACCCGCGCCAAGGTCGAGCGCGCCGCGCGCGAGCTGGGCTACAGCCCCAATGCGCTGGCCTCGTCGCTGACCACCGGGCGGACCAAGCTGATCGGGCTGGTGTCGAACAACTTCCACAACCCCATTTTCCTCGAGGTGTTCGACCTTTTCACCCGCGGACTTCAGGAGCGCGGCCTGCGCCCGCTTCTCGTCAATCTCTCGACCGAGACCGACCCGGCGGCATCGATCCAGATGCTGCGCGCCTATTCGGGGGACGGGGTGATCGTCGCCTCCTCGACCCTGCCACCCAGCTTTGCCGAGGCGTTTCGCGATGCGGGCCTGCCCGTGGTGCATTCCTTCGGGCGCTATACGACCAGCCCCTATGTGCATGTCGTTGGCATCGACAACATCGCCTGCGGGCGCATGGCCGCGCAGGCGCTGATCGAGCGCGGCCACCGCAACGTGGCATTCCTCGGCGGCCCGCCCGGCGCCACCTCGACCCAGGACCGCGAACGCGGCTTTGTCGAGGCGCTGGCCGCGCATCCCGAAATCAGGGTCGGCATTACCCATGCGCGCGCCTATTCCTTCGATGCCGGGCGCGAAGAGATGCAGCGCCTGCTCGCCGCGCCCCCGGCCGAGGCGTATTTCTGCGGCGATGATGTGCTGTCCATCGGCGCGCTTTCGGCGCTGCAGGATGCCGGTTTGCGCGTGCCGCAGGATGTGGGGCTGATCGGGCTCAATGACATGACCATGGCGGGCTGGCAGAACATCGACCTGACGACCATCCGCCAGCCCCTGCCCGCGATCATCGCCGCCTCGATCGAACTGGTGGTGGCGACGATCGAGGACCCCGAGCGCCACCCCGAAACACGGCTTTTCCCCTGCCGCGTGGTCGAGCGCGGAACGCTGCGCGCGCG
>PXES01000161.1 GCA_003564655.1 Paracoccaceae bacterium | reverse complement strand
GTCTTCCGCGCCCACCCAATCGGTGATCCGGCCCGAGGTTTCAGCGCCCTCCTTGGCACCGACATAAAGCGATGCCTCCCAACCGCCGAGCGCGGCGAAGCCCTCTGCAGCAGGCCCCGCGAGCGTCAGTGTCGCATAGCTGTGATGTCCCCCGGCGAGCGCGGGACCAGTAGCGAGCAGTGCGGCAGCGGCGGTCGCAAAAATCTTGTTCATGATGGGCTCCTTGTAATTTGAATTCGTTTGGCGCCGGAGCGCCTGCGCCGTCCGAGTGCGCGAGAAGAGTATCGCCCCGCCTCGGTTCGGTCGTATCGCGAATGCTGTGGAAATTCCCTGGCGACGCGCTCCGGGCGTGTGAAGGGTCGGTTTTTCAGGCGGCGAGGTCAAGGGTCATCGGCTGGCGGGGCTGAGAGAGGGTCTTTCGGCCGTCGACCTTGCGCATCTGGATCTGGCCGGACGCGAGTAGCGCCCAGAGCAGCATCGGCACGGTCTCGGCGCAGGGCAGCACGGTCTGGGTCTCGGATAGCGGCGGCGGAACTCCTCGTTCAGGCGTTTGATGGCGTTGGTGGTGCGGGCGGATTTCCATGGCGATGGATCGAGGCGGGTGAAACCTAACAGCCGCGTCCCTGCCTCTTCAAGGCGTTCGGCCACCGCCCGGCACTTGAGGCGCCACTTGCGCAGGAACGCCTCGCGCCTTTTCTCGATCCCGGCTGCGCTGTCGGCGTGGATCATGTCCCGATAGTCCTCGATGACCTCGTCATGCATGTGCTTCGGGGCATGGGCCAGGAGGTTGCGATGCTTGTGAACCGTGCAGCGCTGGATCGGAAGGTCGTCGCCCCAGAGCGCCACGAGCGCGGCCTCCAGACCCGGGGCGCCGTCGCGCGGGACGCGCGCCGCTGGCGCGACGATCACGAATTCGGGCCGTTTCAGGCCTCGGGCATCGAGGTCATCCGGAAACTGGCGCCAGGCCGCCGTGCTCTCTCCGCCCATGTTTCCGATGGAAAGCAGAACCTTCTGGCCGTCGCGGCGCACGCCGATGGCGGCCAGCACCGAGATGTTCGTGGCCTTGCGGTCGAGCCGGGTCCGGATGTCGGTCCCGTCCAGGATCTGACGGACGATATCCTCGTCTGTCAGGCTGCGCGCGCACCAGGCGTCCCGGTCCAGCTTCACCCTGCGCCAGGCGCGGCTCACCACGTCCTTGCTCACCGCGCCCTCGAACAGCCCGAAAAGCGCCCGCCTGACGCGCCGTGTATTGGTGCCGGCGAGATAGACCGCCGCGATCAGGGCCTTGTCGCTGGCGATCTGGCGCGCAATCTCGGCATAAAGCTCGGCGAGCTGGCGCTCTACGAGGCGCAGGCGCGCCTTGATCCGGCGTTTCGGGATCGGGGTCGTCTGCCCATCGCGCCGATTGCGCAGGCGGGTGTGACCGACCGGATGGCGGCGGAACTGACGGCGATCTGCGTCCGGCAACAACCCGGCTGGCAGAACCCGCTACCGGACGCATCGCACCCGGCGGCATCTTGATTTCAAGCGGATCGCCTGCGCAGATGGCCCTGCCAGGAAATCTGCCGCGCAAAGGGTCACCACATGAGGCACCCACACCCGCCTGCCGACCGGCCCCTGCGGATCGCGGTCATCGGCGAGGCGATGATCGAACTTTCGCCGCTCGGGCCGGACAGCGCCCGGATCAGGGTGGCAGGCGATATCTTCAACACCGCCGTCTATCTCTCGCGCCTGCTTGGCGGGACCGACACGCGGATAACCTGTGTCACCGCGCTTGGCGATGACCGCCAGTCCGACCGTATCCTGACCGCGATGCATGCGGAAGGCATCGACACCCGGCTCGTCGAACGGCTGCCGGGGGCGACGCCGGGGCTATACATGATAGAACTCGACGAGAAGGGAGAACGAAGCTTCAGCTACTGGCGCACCACCTCGGCGGCGCGGCGTCTGTTCACCGCGCAGACCCGGCTGCGACCCGAAGATATGCAGGGATTTGATCTTGTGTTCCTGTCGGCGATCACGCTGGCGATCCTCGACCCCGGCGCACGCGATGCCCTGTATCACTGGGCCAGGGATTTCCGAAGCGCTGATGGTCTGATCGCTTTCGATTCGAACTACCGCCCCCGGCTATGGCCCGATCTGGCCATCGCACGACAGGAAGTCTCGCGTTTCTGGTCGATTACCGATATCGCGCTGCCCTCGCTCGACGACGAGGTGGCCTTGTTCGGCGACGCCGATCAGGATGCGGTGATGGCCCGGTTGGCCGCATCAGGGGTGGCCTACGGCGCCCTGAAGCGTGGCCTCGACGGGCCAATCGCGTTGGATGCCAGCCGGCAGGAACTGGGTGTCGATCCGGCAAGCGATGTCCTCGACACAACCGGCGCCGGGGACAGTTTCAATGCAGGTTTCCTGGCATCCTGGGCCGAAGGCGCCGACATCGCGCGCGCCATGGCCGGCGGCCATGCCCTTGCCTTGCGGGTCATACGGCACCGAGGGGCGATCCTGCCGGTTGATGCGGCGCATCCTGGCGCAGCCCCTTCCAACACAACGAAGCAGGTTTCCGGCGCGCAAGGCATCGACCCGGGCCGGTGATCGCCCCGGCCGACGTGACCCCGGCTACAGGAAATCGCAAGCACGCTGATCGCTACAGTGCTGGACCAGATTCCGGCCGGAAACCCAGGCGCATCGGACGTTGCGGAAGGGGGATCATCCTGTATCAATTAATTCCTCATAACGTTTTTTTATTCATATGGTAATTTTTTGTTGACGCCATCTTGTCGCTCTCGTACGCTCGGCGACATCGGCATCGGCGACACTGAGGGCGAGCATGGACCCTGCATGACATCAGCGTCAGGCCGGTCGCGGGGTCCGCAACATCGGGACGATCATCGCTGCCACGATTGCCTCGGCCCTGCCGGCTGTTTTCGGGGCCGGAGTACTGAAGCTCGACCAGCCGGGAACGGGCGAAAGCGCGCGGGGCTTTCCGCCTTTCGGGGATGGCAGGCTTCATTGGTGGAAGGGCGTCAAACACAACAAGCGCTTGGTGCCCCCCGGATCCAGGCGCAAGGACATTGTCCCGGTTCCGGAGGTGATTGCAGCAAGATGCGGATGCAGAATGCCGTGCCGCGGTCCCGCATTCGCCCGTCGTCCCATCGTCACACCGCAGGGGCGCCTGGGCAGGGTTCCAAGGCAGTCAAAGCACGGATCGGAAGCAGCGCCGAACAGATCCCGGCGCTTCGGCAGGCCGGAATACGCTGAATGGAGACGTGAGTATGGCTTTCAGAACAGAGGCTTGCAAGATCGTCGGAATCGAGCGGCCGATCTTCGGTTTCTCGCACAGTGTCGCGGTGACGGCGGCGATCAGCCGGGCGGGGGGCCTGGGCGTCTTCGGCGCCACCATGCACGAACCCGCCGAGATCACCGAGATCGCGCGCGAGATCCGTGCGCTGGTCGGCGATCGGCCCTTCGGCCTTGATCTGTTGCTGCCACAATCGGTCGGCGATGACACCGACCTCGCCACCGCTCGCGCCGCGATCCCGCAGCACTATCACGACTTCGTCCAGGGCATTCGCGAACGCCATGCCGTGCCCCCATCGCGCAAGGGGTCGTTCTATACCCGCAACCTGCGCTCGCAGAGCCTGTTCGCCGCCCAGGTCGAGGCGGCGCTGGCCTCGGATGCAAATGTCTTTGCCGCCGCGGTGGGTGTCCCGGCCGAGGTGATCGCCCGTGCCCGCGCGGCCGGCAAGCAGACCATGGCGCTGATCGGCGCGCCAAAGCACGCGCAGAAGGCACTGGATGCCGGGGTCGATGTGCTGATCGCGCAGGGCTATGACGCCGGCGCGCATACCGGCACAATCGGAACCTTCTCGCTGATCCCGCAGATCGTGGACATGGCGGGTGCCGTGCCGGTTCTTGCCGCCGGTGGCGTCGGCTCGGGGCGGCATCTGGCGGCGGCGCTGGCGATGGGCGCCCAGGGCGTTTGGATGGGCACTGCCTGGCTGGTGACGGACGAGCACCGCGCCGATCCGATCGTGCTGGAGAAGCTGCTCGCCGCAAAGAGCGACGACACCGTGATCTCACGCTCCTACAGCGGCAAGACGCTGCGCATGATCCGCACCGCCTGGTCAGAGGAATGGGACCGCCCCGACGCGCCCGTGCCGCTCAAGATGCCGCATCAGCAGGTGCTGATCGGCGAATTGCTGGCCGCCATCCGCGAGCATCGCATCGCGCCGCTGATGTGGGAGGCGGCGGGCCAGAGCATCGCCTATTTCAACGAATACACAACCGTCGCCGAGGTCATGGACAGGATCATGGCCGAGGCGCAGGAAGCGGCAAAGGGCCTGTCGGCCCTCGCCTGAACCGAAGGCGGGAACCGTCGGAGCCGGCGTTCACGACGGCGAGGAGGTTGTGGGGGCACCAGCCGTCAGCGAGGACGACATGAACGTGATTGAGTCTTTGACGGCTACCGGTCTGATCTCCATGACGGCCGGCGCAGGGCAGGCGCAAGCCCGGCCCAGCCCGCCCATCGATACCCTCGTGCCCCATGCCGCCGGCAGCGGCACCGACAGGACGAACCGTTTCCTGGCGCCGCATGTGGCCGCTACACCGGGCCAGCAGGTGGGGGTCGAAATCCGACCCGGCAGGGCGACGATCATCGCCACCGAGACAATGCATCAAGCCCAGTCTGACGGCCACACGCCGGGCGCGCCCCCCGCACGCTTCGTGCTGAACACCCCGCTGGCGGCGGCGACCATTTCACCGGCGCCCGAGGGCGGAACCGATCCGGACTTCGTCGCCCGGCTGAACACGGCTTTCCAGGTGGCGCGCGATGATCCGGAAAACAACGCGTCTCTGCGGGCGCAGGGTCTGCTGACCGCTGGCGGAAGTGCCGCCGATATCGCCGAATTCAATGCCTCGGGCGTCGAATTCCGAAGCGCGGTCGTCGCCGAGACGGGGATCACCCTGGGACCGGCACTCCCCGGAACGCCAGGCAGGGCGCCCCCGACGCCCTGCCGCTCAATTCTTACCTGAGGCAAGGCAATGGATTTCGACCTGACACCGCGCGCGCGCGAACATGCCGAAAAGATGGAAGGCTTCTTCGCCGACCATATCTTGCCGCGCAACCGTGAATGGCGCGCGGCACTGGACAGCGGGGCGCATGATGCCCCGTTCATGCCAGACCTTCAGGCCCGCGCCCGCGCGGCGGGGCTGTGGAACCTCGGCCTGCCGCATCTGCCCGCGCATGGCCTCGGCAATCTGGATTTCGCCCCGCTGGCCGAAATCATGGGGCGTTTGGTCTGGGCGCCACAGGTGTTCAACTGTCATGCGCCCGACCTGCCCAACATGATCACGCTGGATGCCGTCGCCACGCCGGCGCAGCGGCAGCGGTGGCTGGAGCCGATGCTGGAGGGGCGGCTGCGGTCGGGGTTTGCGATGACCGAACCCGCCGTCGCCTCGGCCGATGCGCGCAACATCGCGCTGCGGATCGACCGCACCGCGCGCGGCTATCTGCTGAACGGCCGCAAATGGTACGTTTCCGGCGGCGCCCATCCGGCCTGCGCCTTTCTGATCGTTATCGGCGCCATGTCTGACGCCGGCCCGCGCGCCGGGCATACAGCGGTGATCGTGCCGATGGACACCGCCGGATTGCGCATATGCCGCCGGCTGGATTTCCTGGCCTGGTCCGAACCCGCCGCCCCGATCGCCGAGATCGATTTTACCGATGTCGAGGTCCCGGCCGAGAACCTGCTGCGCGCCGAGGGCGAAGGTTTCGCGGTCGCCCAGACCCGGCTTGGCCCGGCGCGCGTGCACCATGCGATGCGCGCCATCGGGCTGGCCGAGGTGGTGGTGTCCCTGATGCGCGCCCGCGCCGCCGAGAGGGCCAGCTTCGGCCGCGTGCTGCAGGATTACGACACCGTGCAGGGCTGGATCGCGCACTCGCGCGCAGAGATCGAACAGGCGCGGCTGATCGTGCAGCGCTGCGCCTGGGCGCTGGACCGCGACGGCCATCGCGCCGCGCAGCGCGACGTGTCCATCGTCAAGTTGCTCGTGCCGGAAATGTTGCAACGCATCGCTGACCGGGCGATCCAGCTTTTCGGGGCGATGGGCGGCAGCGCCGACACGCCGTTGGGCGCGATCCATTCCTGGGCGCGGGCGTTCCGGGTCTTCGATGGCCCTGACGAGGTGCATCTGCGGCAGATTTTCCGCCAAGAACCCGCCGCGACGGAAGCACTGGCAGATAACCCGTATCTTCATCCGGGTGCTGCCCCGCTGGGTGGCGGCGGATCCATTGGTACCGGCTGAAACCAGGCCCGTCGCCGGGGGACGCGGCATGTGGCTTTCGGGACTGATTTATTCCCACTTGACCAGCGGTCAGACCGGGCTGGGCATTGGCCTTTTCGGCATCTGGCAGGTTCAGGGCTACCCGATGGGCAGGCCCCGGCAGATGGGTCCCGGCTTCTTTCCCTTCAGCCCCTGGGTGCTGATGGAGAAGCCTCTGCGCTGCGGCCTGCCGATCGGTCGCGGCGATCCGATGCTGTTCCATAGCCGGCCGATCAGCGCCGCCTTTCTTGCTCTCGCCGCGGTTCTGCTGTTGTGGATGATCTTCGACAGTTGGCGCCCCGCCAGAAAGGTTACACAAGCATGAGGACCCGGAATGGACAAACCCAGCAATCAGCTTCAGACCCTCGGCCGCGCCCTGGATCTGCTGGTCTGGCTGGAAAACCAGCGGGCGCCGCGCAGCCTGACCGAGATCGCCCAGGGTCTGGGCTTTACCCCGCCCATGGCCTTCCGGATGCTGAACACCCTCAGGCAAAAGGGCTTCGTCGTCCAGATCGAGGGAGGCAAGCGCTATGCGGTCCCCTCCGAACGCGACCGGCTGGAGGCGCTGCGCAAGGGACTGTCGCTACTGCAGGTCCTGCTGGGCGGTGCACACCTGACAGCGGCAGAAGCGGCAAGCCAGGTCGGTGCCGATCCGGATGAAACCGAGCGCATCCTGCAACTGATGTGGTCCTTCCAGATTGTCGACCGCACGCACCACGGGACATGGCAGCTTCTACTGCCGCTGGTCCGTGGGGACTTTGGCACCGATTCCTTCGATCTTCACGGTCGTCTTCGGCCGATCATGGAGACCCTGCACGCAGAAACCGGCGAGACCGTTGTGCTGTTCGTCACCCGGGGGCTGTCACAGATCGTCGTGGACCGGATCGCCGCAACGCATCCGCTGCGCTATGTTCTGGACATCGGCAGCGTGTATCCCCTGCATCGGGGAGCCGCCGGCAAGGCCGCACTTGCCTGGATGACGCCAGAAATGATCGAGGCGTATTTCGACAGCCCGGCATTCGCCAGCGATACGGTGGACAAGGCCCTGCTGCTGGCGGATCTGACATCGATCAGGCAGCGCGGCTATGCGGTATCCAGCGGCGAAAGGGTGCCCGGCGCCGCCGCGAGCGGTGTCGCCATCTTCGACGAGGGCGGCGAGATGCAGGGCGTCGTCAATCTGACCGCCCCCATCGCGCGCGCGCCGTTGCCCGTTCTGCACGAATGGGGACAAAGGCTGATCGACATGCTTCGCGCGGCCGACATCGCCCATCTGCCCCCTGACCGTCTTCCATGATCGGCATCCTTGCAGATCGGCCCATCTTCATGGTGCTGGCGCCGGGCGCGGGCCGGTTTTCCGGCCGGTGCTGCTGATGGCGGTCCGGACATCACGCCCCCGGAGCAAGGCGGCTTTGGCCGATGCCGCATCGGTCTGGCCACTTCGCCAATGACGGATCGAACTTCACGAAACATGCAGTGATCCGATACACCGACAGGCTTATCATGCGAATACTGGCCGGGTGTCGCTGCGCTATGCCGATCCGCGCGCGTCGATCACGGGGCAGCGGGTCGCGCCCATGCGGGACCGGCAGCACCGGCCGGCGGGACCACCGGCATCAAGGGAGATACCAGGCATGAACCCTGAAACCGCTTCGGCATCGTCACCCGCGCAAGCGGTCTCGATGGATGATCTGCAAACCAGCCGTTCGGGGGTCTGGCTGGCAATGGATACCGGCCAGCCGGTCCTGTCGTGCTTCTGCTCGGGCGGGACGTTCAATTTCGGCTTCTGCTCGCCAGAGGTGCAGGCGGAGGTCCTGCAACTCATCAGGAAAGGGGACTCGGGCATGTGGCCCTTGCCCTCGGTCAGACGCACCATCGCCGAGCAGCAGTTCTCGGTCATTCTGCCGGCACCGCTTTGCAAAACCTATTTCGTGTCTTCCGCCTCGGAAGCCTTTGAAGTGGCCTGCAAGTTCGCCAAGCGGATCACTGGGCGGCCGAACCTGATATCGGCGACCGGCGGCTATTTCGGGCATGTGGGCTTTTCACTGGCGATGGACGATCCGGCCTTTCGGCCGCAGGACTATGCGCCGCTAAGCGGCGGAATCCGAAAGGTGGTCTATGGGGCGATCGACAGCCTTGCCGAACAGCTTGACGATACGGTTGCCGCCGTCTGCATGGAAACGATCCAGATTCCGGCCGGTGTCGTCGAGCCACCGGACGGCTATCTGGCCGAAGTCCGGCGACTGTGCGACCGGCACGGTGCCCTGCTGATCCTGGACGAGGTCCAGGGCGGCCTTCGCCGGACCGGGAAGATCTGGGCCTTTCAGCATCACGGCATCGTGCCGGACCTGCTGGTATCCGGCAAGGGCATCACCGGCGGCTACTATCCCTGCGGCGCCTTGAGCTTTGCCGAGAAGCACCTTGCGGCCTTCCAGTCCCCCGTGCCCGTCCATGTGACCAGCTATGCCGGCAACGAGATCGGCGCGGCGCTGGCCGCTGCCCTGGCGCAACGCTATGCCGATCCCGCGATGGGAGATCATGTTGACCGGACCGGTCGAAGGCTGGTGGATGGGCTGGACCGCCTGACACGGCAGCATCCGGCGGTTCTGAACCCCGGTGTGCGCGGACGCGGCCTGATCCGCGCCGTCGATGTCACGGCGCCGGGGTTGCGCGACAGGCTGTTTGCCGGCTGCATGCGGCACGGGCTTTTCGTCCGGGGCTCTGCGGTGAACCCCAACGCCATCCACTTCCAGCCGCCGCTGATCATCACCGAGGACGAGGTGACCGAGGCACTGGCTCGCTTCGGCCGCGCCGTCGCGGAACTGGACATCAACGCCGGGTCTGCCGGCCGTCCGGGTTCAACGACGGCCGAGGGCGCACTGGCGACCTGAGCCCTGCACGGCACAGCCCGGCGCCGGCAAGACGCGCACTCAGCCGCCGTCCTTCAGGCGCGGCGCGTCCAGCATGTTCTGCACGCAGGCCGCCGCGTAATCCTCCAGAAAGGCCGCAACCGCCGCAGGCGGTATCTTGGTGTCGCGGGTGATCAGCTCGGCGCGTATCCTGTAGGACAGGTCGTCGCCGCCAAGCCGTCGCATCTGCCCCCCTTCCACCCATCGGCGGGCGAAATGCTCCGGAAGCAGGGCAAGGAACTTTCCGGACAGCACCAGCAATGCCCGGGAATCCTGCGACACCGCCAGCGCCCGCGCCTTCACGCCACGCAACGGCGGCGGTATCTGAGGCCCAGGCGCCATGCTTCTGACCGCGAACTCGTGAGACAGGATGGCCGGGAGATTGTCCTCCCCTGGCGCCGCGCCGAACAGCGGGTGGCCGACACCGCAATACAAGTTGACGGTCTCTTCATGCAGAACATAGCGGGTCACGCCGGATCTGGCCGACGGAAAATAGCCGAACGCGATATCGATCGAACCGCCGACAACCCCGTTCAAGATCACATCCTCCGGCCCCGACAGAAGCCTCAGTCGCGTCTCGTTGCGGTCGCGGGAAAGGAAGCGGTTGATGGCCTGCGGCAGCAGGAACGCAGGATGCGAGGCATCGCCCTCATGCGCGACAATGCAAAGCTGGCCGGCCAGGGTACCACGATAGGCGGCCAGATCGGCCTCGAACGCCTCGAGCATCCGAAGCAGCGCGGCGGCCGAGGCATAGACATGCTCGCCCGCTTCGGTCAGGGCAAAACCGGATCGGCCGCGCAGGCAGAGCTTCACGTCAAAGCGCTTCTCGAAGTCATTCAGAACCTGCGATATTCGGGACAGGCTGGCCCCGATCCGACCTTGCGCGGCAGAGAGCCCGCCGGCGTCCGCGACGGCCACGAACATGCGCAACGCTTCGAGGTCACTGATCTGAAGGGACGGCACTTCGGGGTACATGCTGCGCATGATGGGTTCCGTCGAGAAGACTTCTGGATATGCGCCCCCGAAAACCGGGGTCGCCCGGACTGACCTGGTTGCGATTGCCCGGCAGCTTCAAGGGACCGCACGGAAGACGCTTGCCAAACCCTTCCGGAACGGCGTTCACGGATCTGGACAATTAGCGAATATACATTAAAGTGACCTCACCCTCAAGTGAAGAGACCCTAAACAGGGGATGGTGCCTTGCCAACTGACCAAACCGAGCCGGACCGGTTCCGCGCCGACGTGCGCGCCTTCCTCGGTGACCGGCTTCCTGCCGATCTTGCCGCGCATGTGGCGAAGGGAGGCTATCCGCGGTCCGAGTGCATTCGCGACTGGATCGCGACACTGGCCGAACGCGGCTGGTCGGCCCCGCAATGGCCGCGCGAATGGGGCGGGGCGGAACTTCCTCCGCGGCTGCACGCCATCCTTGACGAGGAATGCGCGCTGGCGAATGCGCCGGCAGTCGAGTCGCTGGGCATCTCGACGGTCGGACCCGCGCTTCTGGAATTCGGTTCTCCCGAGCAGAAGTCGCGATTTCTGCCCTCCATCGTGACAGCCCGCGAACACTGGTGCCAGGGCTTCTCCGAACCGGGCGCTGGCTCCGACCTGGCGGCGCTGAACACCCGGGCAGTGCGAGAGGGCGACGTATTCAAGGTAACTGGATCGAAGATCTGGACCTCGTCGGCCCATGAGGCGGACTGGATGCTGTGCCTGGCGCGCAGCGATCCCGATGCACCGCGCCACCAGGGCATCTCTGCCCTGCTGATCGACATGCGTGCGGCGGGCGTTCGGGTGCGTCCGATCCGCTGGATGAACGGGGTGCATGGCTTCAACGAGGTGTTCCTGGACGGGGTCGAGGTGCCGGTGGAGAACCTGCTGGGCACAGAGAACGGCGGCTGGGCGGTGGCGATGCAGGCGCTGGGCCCCGAGCGGATCTTCGTGTCGCGCGTGGCCGAGAACAAGCGTCTGCTCAGGCAGTTGCACGAGACGATGGCGACGCCGGATGCCGACGGGCACAGGCTGGCGGACGATCCTGCATTCGCCGACCGCGCCGCGGCACTGGAGGTCAGGCTACTGGCGCTGGAGGAAAGATTTGTCCAGTTCCTCGACGATCTGGCCGCGGGTCGCCCGGTTGGTCCGGAAGTTTCGATGCTGAAACTTACCGGCAGCCGGTTGATCCAGGCATTCGAGGCGCTGATCGTCGAGGCGCACGGCCCGGCGGTGCTGCCCTTCGACGCGGCGCGCACGGCGGCCGAGGGGCTGGGCCTGGAGGTTGGCGCGCCCTCGGCTGCGATGGCAGCGCTGAAGATGCTGCATCACCGCGGCTACACTATCGCCGCAGGGTCCAGCGAGGTGCAGCTGGAGGTTCTGTCGCGCAGGGTACTGGGATTGTGATGGAGCAAGCAATGGAAGCGGCAGCGGCGGATCTCGAAGAAGAATTTCACACTGCGACCCTGCGCTGGGTCGAGGGGGCAATGCCCCTGACCCGACGCACCGCCTGCATCGCGGGCGCAACGGACGCGGTAGACGGGGTATGGGCTGACCTGGCGGCGCTGGGGATGCTGGGCCTCATGGTGCCGGAAAGTTCGGGGGGCGTCGATGTGGGGCCGGCCGGCATGATCCGGGTGGCCGAGGCTTTCGGCCAGCGCCTGATGCCGGAGCCCTGGGCCCCGGTGGCCGTGGGCTCGGCTGCCATCCTGCGCGCTGCGGGTGACGA
This sequence comes from Paracoccaceae bacterium, assembly GCA_003564655.1. Taxonomy (GTDB): domain Bacteria; phylum Pseudomonadota; class Alphaproteobacteria; order Rhodobacterales; family Rhodobacteraceae; genus Roseinatronobacter. The sequence continues at coordinate 13,659 of PXES01000161.1, read as the reverse complement.
GGCGCGGCTGGCGGCACTTGCCGCAGGCGAAACCCGCCCGGTCCCGGCCTGGACCGAGCCGGGGCGGCGCTGGTCACGTCGCCCCCTGGCGCGGCTGGACGCGGCAGGGCGGCTGAGCGGGGCCAAGACCGTGGTCTGGGGCGCGGCGGCCGCAGATACGGTGATCGTCACGGCGCTGGACCCGAGCGGGGAGATGGTGCTGGCGCTGGCGCCGGCCGAGAGCGCAAGCCGGCGCGGCTATCGCATGTGGGACGGTTGCGACGCTGCCGAACTGACCTTCGACCGAAGCCCGGTGCAGGTGCTGATGCGCGGGTCATCGGCAGAGGCGACGTTGGTGCGGGCGCTGGACCTGATGACCCTGGCGCTTTGCGGCGAAGCGCTGGGCGCAATGGCCCGCGCGCTGGACCTGACGATGGAACACCTGCGCACGCGCGTCCAGTTCGGCCGGCCGCTGGCGGCAAATCAGGCGCTGCGGCACCGGCTGGCCGAGGCCTGGGTAGAGGCGGAACTGGCGCGGGCTCTGACCGTGCGCGCCGGGCGCGAGTTCGAGACCCTGGAACCGGTCGAGCGGACACGCATGACAGCGGCAGCCAAGGCGCAGAGCGGCGTCGCGGCCCGTCTGGTGGCCGCAGAGACGGTGCAGATGCACGGCGGAATCGGCATCACCGACGAAGCGGAGATCAGCCACCTGCACCGCCGCCTGGTCGCCATCGATCTGATGTTCGGTTCGGTGGCCGTGCAACTGGCGTGGTTCCGCGGTGCGGCCTGAGCCAACCGTGCGCTCAGCCCTTCAGGCGGGCCAGCAGCGCCTGGGCGCGGTTGCGGAAATCCTGGCTGCGAAAGCTGGCGGCCATTTCCGGCATGTATTCGGCGACCGCCTGATCCAGGTCCTGCACCAGCCCGCGCCAAAGCTGCCGCTTCATCACCGCCACCGCAGCCGGCGAGACATCGCGGGCGATGGTCGCCGCATAGTTCTGAGCCTCTTTTGCGAGGTCGGCCGCGGGAAAGCAGCGGTTGACGAGGCCGATGCGTTCGGCCTCCTGCCCGGTGACGAAACGCGCCGAAAACAGCAGATCGGCGGCGACATGCGGCCCCACGGCCCGCGACAGGATCCAAGGCACGGCCATCTCGCCGATCAGGCCAAGACGGGCAAAGCCGGTCGAAAGCCGGGCCTCGTCGGCGCACAGCCGGACGTCGCAGAACATCGCCAGACAGAAGCCGGAACCGACCACGGGTCCGTTGATGGCGGCGATCAGGGGTTTGGGCAGGCGGGCAAGATAGGACCAGCGGTCGTCGAAACCGGGCCCGAGATCCAGTTCGCCCGGCAGTCGCGGATCGGGGCGGTGCGCGGGCACATCGGGCATATCGCCCTCGGCGAAGGCGCGCAGGCGGTCCAGGTCGGCTCCGGCACAGAAGGCAGGCCCTGCACCGGTAATCACCACGGCGCGCACGGCATCGTCGCCCGAAACCTCGGACAGCGCAGCGTGCAGCGCCTCCCACAGGGGTTGCGTCATGGCATTGCCCTGCGCGGGCCTGTTCAGCGTCACGGTGGCCACACCGGCAGCGTGCGAGACGCGCACCAGCGATTCGATTCCGGGGTCGTCGGTACCGGTCAATGGCGGCTCCTGCAGGATAGCTTGGCGCCCTGGGTTAAGGCGTATATATTACTTTCTGACGCACTCCGCGATGAAGGAGCATTCCGGTGAACGACACGCCTACCGACACCGCCCCACTGAACGAGGCAGACCCGGCACCGCCCAGGCAGCGGCGCAATCGGCGTCGTGACACGCGCCTGGCCCTGATCATCGCGGCCGAGCGCATCTTTTCCGAGGAAGGCATCTCCAACGTCTCGCTTCGTCGTATTACCCAGGCGGCGGGAGCGCGCAACGAAAGCGCCATCCATTACCACTTCGGCTCGCGCGAGGGGGTTGTGCAGGCAATCCTCGATCATCGCACCACGCCGGTGAACGCCGACCGGGTGGCGATGCTGCAACGCCTGAGCGCGCAAGGCCGCCCGCTGGGCTCGCGCGAGGTGGCCGAGGCGCTGTGCCGGCCGCTGGCACATTATCTTCGTGACAGCGGCGGGCGCAGCCACTATCTGCGCTTCCTCGGCATGCTTTGGCTCGACCGGCCGATGTGGCGGCACTTCGAGGGGCGCACGCTGGACGAGGGTCTGCTGACCTCGCTCGGCGCGTTGAGCGAAATCAATCCGCATCTGCCCAAGAGCCTGGTGCGCCATCGATACGGTCTCGCCATCCAGATGAGCACCTATTCGCTTGCACGCATGGAACGGGCGGCCTTCGACGCCGGCCCGCGCTGGGACTGGGCGCGGGCCGAGGCGCAGATCGAGAGCATGATCGACGGGGTGACCGCCGTCTTCGACGCCCCACTGTCGCCAAATACGGTGCGGGCGCTCAGGAACTGCGGCGAACTCTGAAGACATCGCTCAGCGTCCGATCAGCAACGCGTCGACGATCACGCAGCCCTTGCCTTCGGCGCCCACGATCACCGGGTTCAGGTCAAGCGATTCAAGGCCGGCGGCGTTGGCCGCAGCCAATGCGGAAACCCGCGCGATCAGCCGCGCCAGCGCGCCCAGGTCGGCGGGTGGCGCCCCGCGCGGCGCAGTCAGCAGGCGCAGGGCGCGGATTTCGCGTATCATGCGCATGGCCTCGGCCTCGTCGATGGGCGCGGCGCGGAAGGTCACGTCGCGCAGCGCCTCGACATGCACGCCGCCCATGCCGAACATCACCACCGGGCCGAAGGCCGGGTCGCGCTGCACGCCGATCACCACCTCGGCCACCCCACGGGTCATCGGGGCGACCAGCAGACCGTCGATGCGCGCATCGGGCGCATGGGCGCGGGCAGAGGCGAGGATGGCCTCGGCGGCGGCCTGCGTGTCCCGGGCGCCGGTCAGGTTCAGCCGCACGCCGCCGGCCTCGGTCTTGTGCAGGATATCGGCCGAGACCACCTTGACCACGACGGGTCCGCCAAGGCGCTCTGCGGCGGCGCCTGCCTCCTGTGCCGTCTGAGCGAGCGTGAAATCGGTCACCGGCAGGCCCGCGTCGCGCAAGAGCGCCAGCGCCTGCGGTTCCGTCGAGGACGGCGGGATGTCCAGTGCCGGGCCGATCGCCATGTCGCCAGACGGCGGCGCATTGCGGCGCTGGCCGAAGCCCGCCAGTGCGGCGGCGGCCGCCACGGCGCGGTTGGGATCCTCGAAGACCGGGATCCGCGCTGCCTCCAGTTGCCGGCGGAACGCCTCGGTCGGCACGGTGACGGCAAATTGCGCGATCCCGGGATCGGTGCTGCGCACATGCGTCAGATCCTCGGCAATGCGTGGACCCATTACCGGGCTTTGGCCTGTCAGCGCCAGAAAGCTGACGACCAGATCAACCGACCCGTCGCGCGCCATCAGCCCCAGCGCCTGGCGGAACGCCCCTTCGGCATTCACCACCTGCCCTGTGATATCGAGCGGGTTGCGGGTTCCGGCGAAAGGCACCAGCGCGCGCACCGCGTCCTGTGTCGCCTCGTTCAGCGGCGGCACCTCCAGCCCGCAATCGGCGGCCTTGTCGGCCATCAGCACGCCCGCCCCGCCGGAAACCGTGTAAAGCCCCGCGCGCAGACCGCGCGGCAGCACCGATACGGCAGCCGCGTAGGCGATGTCGAAGACCTGCTCGATGCTCTCTGCGCGGATCACGCCATACTGGCGGAACACCCCGTCGAATACCGCATCCTCGCCGGCCAGCGCGGCCGTATGCGACGCTGCAGCGCTGGCGCCCACTTCCGAACGGCCGACCTTGGCCAGCACCAGCGGCTTGCCGGCGTCGCGGCAGGCCCGGAAGGCAGCGCGCAGCCGGTCGCCATCGCGCGCGCCTTCCATGTAGCCGACGATGACATCGGTGCCCGGGTCGCGCGCCAGCCATTCCACGCATTCGGCAAAGCCCAGGTCGGCCTCGTTGCCGGTGGTGATCCAGTGGCTGATGCCGATGCCGCGCCGCTGGGCCAGCACCAGCGCATAGGCCCCGAAAGCGCCCGATTGCGATACGATGCCCACGCGCCCCGGTTCCGGCTGGCCCAGTTTCAGGACCGGCGTGAAGGTTGCATGACAGCGCTCGGCCACCGTCATGAAGCCCAGGCAGTTGGGGCCCAGCAGCCGAACGCCGGCGGCGGCGGCACGCGCGGCAAGGCGGTCCTGCACCGCCGCGCCCTCGGCGCCGATCTCGGCAAAGCCCGAGGAAAACACCACCAGCGCCGGAACCCCGGCGGCGATGGCATCCTCCAGCGTTGCCTCGACCATTGCGGCGGGGACGGCGACGATGGCCAGGTCGATGGGACCGGGCGCCGCGGTCAGCGAGGGGAAGGCGGGCAGGCCCTGGATCGTATCGGCGCCGGGGTTGATCGGAATGACCCGCCCCGCGTAGCCCAGCGATGTCAGGTAATCGACCGGAATACCGCCGATCTTCGCCGGCGAGGACGAAGCCCCCACCACCGCGACCGAGCGCGGCCGGAACATCCGGTCAAGGCGGTCTTTCCCCACTGCGGCTTTCAAAGCTTCCTGCTGATCCATGACGCCCTGCATCTCACTGCGCCTCGGGCGGCACCAGGTTGTCCGGCACCTCGACCCCGATCTCGCGGAAGTAGCGCAGCGCACCGGCATGAAGCGGCACATTCATCTCTGCCAGCGCGGTTTCCGGCGTGACAGCCCGCATCCATTCGGCGGATTCGTGGAAATCGTCCAGGTTCTCGAAGATCGCGCGGGTCAGGTCATAGACGACATCGTCATCCAGTTGGTGCGTCACCGCCAGACCTACCCAGCTGCCCACTGTCTGCACCGGGTCTGTGTTTACCTGGTTATCGCCATAGATGCCTGGCGGGATGGTCTCGATGGTGCGGCCCGGCACCGCCAGCATGTCCAGAAGCGGCGGCACGTCCATTGCCTCTTCGTCGATGCCCAGGAAGCGGATGTCGTTCAAAAGCGCGAATTGCTGGATGCTGCCGGACGGCAGCTCGGTGGGAATGATCGCCAGATCGACCTGACGGTCCTGGAACGCCTGATTGCCCGATGTCCAGTCCAGCCGGGCCAGTTGGTAGTCCTCGTCCTCTACCAGCCCGGTGGCCGAGCGGATGATGGCCAGCGCCACCGTCGTTGCCGCACCGCCCGGCGGCCCGGCGAAGACCCGCCGACCGCGAATCTGGTCAAGCTCGGTGATGCCGGAATCGGCGAAGGTGATGATGTGATAGGGTCCCAGCGGGAAGTTGACGATGCCGCGCAGGTTTTCTGACAATTCCGGCGCGTCGGGCATATCGGCATACATTGCGATGCCGTTGCTCATGAAGTGATTGATCGCGGGGGCGGAAATGTAGAGATCAACATCGCCACGCGCCGCGTCCAGCGTCGAGCGTGTGGCGGTCATGCCTGAGGTGACGTTCAGCCGCATCGGCAGTTCCCGCTGCACGACGCGCTGAAAGGTCGTCGTGAAGGCAAAGGTAGAGGCCCCCGGGTTGCCGGTATGGACGCGCAGGTTGGTGGTCTGCGCGGCTGCGGGCAGCGACAGGGCCAGAAGCCCGGCAAGGGGCAGCGCCACGGCAAGGCGGCGGGTGATGGCAAGGGGCATCGTCGGTTTCTCCTCTGGTTGCGTCACGGGGCTTTCAGGAAATGCTCAGTCGTTCACCGGTTCGGGCTCTGGCACCGCGGCACGGCCCGAGATGAGTTCCTGGCGCGGCAGGTAGCCGCGCAGGAACAGGTGAAACGGTCCGGGCGGGGCGGGCAGCCAGTTGCTTTCGCGTTCGCGCCCCGGGTTTTCGGCCGACATCCAGATATCCAGCGATCCATCGGGGTTATGGCGCAGCCCCGGGGTGCGATCACCGATGGCATAGCGGTCGATCTCGTTGCGCACGAAGAAGAATTCGCCGCCCGGGGTTGGCTCGTACATGCTGAGCGACCAGAAGCCGTTCACCGGCAGGTCGCCGCCGGCGGGAAAGTGCAGACGCCACAGCCTGCGGCCGTCGAACAACTCGCCGCGCACGCCGCCAGAGCGCAGATAGGTCGCCTCCTCCAGCGGCAGGGCGCCCAGCCCCCCCACGGCGACCACCGCGCGCAGGAAATAGTCCTGCCCGTAGATGCCGAGGTTGTGGCGCGGCCAGACCCAGCCGGCACCGCCCTTGGCCATCGAGGTCTGGATGCGCGCCAGCCGCTGAGCCATCGCCTGCATGCCGGCCTCGATCGCCTCGACCTCGTCCGGGGTGAATCCGTCCGCGTCGAACAGCTGGTCCGGGCCTATGCCCAGCGGCGCGATCCGGCGCAACAGTGCCAGGTCGGTGGCGGGTGGCGGATTGATGCGGATCAGGCGGTTGGCCTCGGCGAGGAAATCCCGCCAGGGGGCATCGCGCATCACAAGCGGGCCTTCCGGGTCGTCATGGGGCGGGGCCTCAAGCCCTATCGCGTCCTGCACGGCATGGGCGCCGGGCAGGTCTTCGGGGCCATCGACCAGGATGCGGGCCAGAGCAAAGACCATGGGCGTCGGCGAGCGGATCACCGTGCCGGCCAGCCCCTCGGTGCTGTCATCGGGCCCGATCAGCGTTACCTCCACCGGATCAGGCCCGGTGGTGCGGGTGCCCGGCACGGCGAAATTGTTGGTATAGTAGTCCATCAGCATCAGCGAGAAATACCGCTCGCCGGTGCCCGGGATGCGCAGCCGCGCCGGCCCCTTGCGCAGGTCCAGCCAGAAATCGGTGTAAAGGGTATCGTTGTTGGGGGTGGTGATCTGCCTGTCCCGGTAATGCAGAAGACGGCGGGCATGGTGCAGCCGGTGCATCCCGCCCGAGGCCATGCGCCTGCGGCGGAAGGTTTCCAGCACCACTAGCGGGAGGGCGTACATATAGGCCTCCTGCGCGATGGCGTGGAAATCGGCAGCGGCGGGGCGGGCAGTGTGACGGTTCATTCTGGGCTCCGGTCAAAAGGGGACGTGGGGCGCGCTGGGCAAGGCACATCAGGCCCGGGGCACACTGGGCGCGACTGCTGCGGTACTGCGCAGGCGCAACTGATGGGCTATAAGCACAGCCAGAAGCAGCAGCCCCGCCAGTACCACGGCGGTGGTGTTGAACAGCAGCAAGCCCGCCGCTGCGAAATGCAGTGCCCGCGTCGCGATGGCGACCGCGCCGCCTATGCCGAAGCCGGCAAATCCCACGCCCAGCGCCCAGACCAGCGCGATCAGCTTTACCAGCCCCAGCATGAAATCCAGCGGATCAAAGCTGAGGACCAGCAGCAGCGAAGGGTTGAAGACAAAGACGAAGGGCACGATGAAGCCGATCATCGTAAGGCGCACGGACAAAAGCGCGATGCGCATGGGATTGGCGTTGGCGATCGGCGCCGCGGCAAAGGCGGCCAAGGCAACAGGCGGTGTGATGGCCGACAATACGGCGAAGTAGAGAACGAACATATGCGCGGCCAGGCGCGGCACGCCCAGTGCCATCAGGGCCGAGCCCAGCACCAGCACGATGATCAGATAGGCCGGCAGGGTCGGCATGCCCATGCCCAGGATCAGGCAGGCAGCAGCGGTGAGCAGCAGGCTGGCCAACAGGTTTTCCGCTCCCAGCGCGCCGACGCCCTGGCTGAAGCTCAGGCCCAGGCCGGTCAGGTTGAACCCGGCAACAACAATGCCGATGGCGCCCACGGCGATCATGATGCGCGCCGCCGAGATACCGCCCCGCGCCAGCGCGTCCAGCAGCGCGACAGGGCGCGCACGCAGCGCCGGGTTCAGCGCGAAGCCCAGCGCAATGGCGGCGATCGTGGCCCAGAACCCCGCCATCGCCGGCGAGCGCCCCATCAGCATGACGCCGATCACCGTCAGCACCGGCACAGCGAACATCAGCGAGCTCTGCCAGTCCTCGCGCGTCAGCGCCGGCAGATCGCCCGGGTCTTCGCCGGTGATCCCCTGGCGGCGGGCCTCCAGATAGACGGCCAGATGCAGCGCCCCCAGGTAGACCAGCGCCGGGATCAGCGCCGCCGCGCAGACCAACAGGTAATTGGTGCCGGTCAGCTGGGCCAGCATGAAAGCCACCGCGCCCATGACCGGCGGAATGAACTGCCCGGCGGTCGAGGCCGCGGCCTCGACCGCGCCGGCGAATTCCGGGCGGAAGCCCTTGTTCTTCATCATCGGGATGGTGAAGGTGCCGGTGCCGGCAACATTGGCCGTCACCGAGCCTGACATGGAGCCGAACATGGCCGAGGCCAGGATCGCCGCATGGGCCGAACCGCCCGGCACCCGGCCGGTTGCCCGCAGCGCCATTTTGATCAGCGCGGGACCGGCGCCGGTGGCCTGCAGCACCAGCCCGAAGACGATGAAGATGAACAGCAGTTCAATCACCACGCCGACGGGCATGCCGAACACGCCCTGATAGCCGTACCACATCATCTCGACAACCTGCGCCAGCGAGAAGCCCGCGTGCTGGAACACGCCCGGCAGGTCCTGCCCGATCAGGCAATAGGCCAGCACCGCTGCCGCCACTGCGGTAAGCCCCATGCCGAATTCGCGTCTGGTCAGTTCCAGGGTGGCAATCAATGCGCCCAGCGCGATCCACTGGTCGGTACGCGGCACATCCATCAACATGTTGGCGAAATTGGCCTGGCCTGACATGAACCGCTCCAACCCGATCGCGATCAGCGCCACGACGGCGATATCGACCAGCCATGCAACGCCGCGCAGCAGCAGCGAAGCGACGGCAAGGCGCTCGGCCAGAGGCTGGTGCAGCACCACGGCCAGCGCGCAAAGACCGAACACGATGGTGCGGTGATAGGCGGGGTCGAACGTGCCCATATAGGCCGTCCACAACGCCTGCAGGGCCAGCGCAAACCCGATCAGCAAGGCCACGCGGCCCGCCCAGATCCCAGCCATGTCTCCCCCCATCGGCAAGGAAATTCTACTTCTGTGCCTGCGTGAAACCACAACACAAAATTTAATGGCAATCAATCACTTTTTGCACCAGGCCGTATCGATCCGTTCATGCGACGCCGCCCCACGCCACGCCCTGCCGCAGGAACGACGAGGCCACGAAGGTCGGCCTTGATGGCCAGCAAAGAGCCTTGCCAAAGCCGTGCGAGGCCCGATTTCGAGGGCGCGCCCGGCATCCGGTGCCGCAGCCATTAAGCAAAGGCAATTATCTCCAAGGCGATTACTTGCCGAATGGCTGACCATGCAAGACAGACAGGGTGTTGACCTGCCCAGAGCGCGGCGCGCCAAAGGCAGTGAGGATGCGCGCGCGCCGGGGTGCGCGCGGGGCTGGAGACAGGCACGGTGTCGAAATCCCCCGGCGTCCTGTCAACGGACGCAGGGATCGCGCTTTGCCTATTGTGCGGAACGCGCTGGTCAGTGAACCCGGTCGCCACTCGCCTGCCGCGCAATCCTTGAGGCTGTAGATGTCCGGGTCGGCGCGGACGAAGACCCCCTGTCTGTTTTCTGATGGTGTACTCTGATGATGCGGAAGGGAGCCCGCCCCCCAGGGCCGTGAGCCCGTGTGGGAGCAAGGGTCTGGTTGTGATCATGACCTGCGGTCATACCGGGATGGTCGACACCTGCGTGCCGCGATGGCCGGTATTCGGCGTTGCGAAGCTCCACCCGGTGGTGGGCGGGTTTCATCTGGCGCCGGCAACTCCCGATTACACAGAACACACGATCCACGAATCGGAGAAGCTGCACCCCGGCATGGTTCTGCCAATACAGTGCTCGGGCCGGAATTTCATCAGGGCGATGCAGCGCCGCTTGCCGGACCGGCTCGTCAACCCGAATGTCGGGACAATCTTCATACTCGGCAACAGCGCCTGCCGTGCAACCGATACGGTAAGGCGAAGTATCGCCGGGTTGGCAAGGCGCCGCAGCCTGCGATATGTCCCCACCATGTCGTGAAAGGCCAGATTGGCCGCAAATGCGACCGATGCGCGCTTGGCCCGGGTCGCCGCCGCCCCCGGAACAACCCTTGACGGCATCCTGCGCGCCCGAGCAACCTCGGACGGCCCTGACGCGCCCCGCAACCAGCACGGAACTCGCCATGCAAACCACGCTTCCCCAACACGCCCGCGCCGTCATCATCGGCGGCGGTATCGTCGGTGCGTCGGTCGCCTATCATCTGGCGAAACTGGGCTGGCAGGACACGCTGCTGCTGGAACGCCGCCAGCTTGGCTGCGGGACTACCTGGCACGCCGCCGGTCTGATCGCGCAGTTGCGCGCGTCGATCAACATGACCCGGCTGGCGAAATACTCGCAGGAGCTTTACGGCACGCTGGAGGAAGAGACCGGCATCGCCACCGGCTTTCGGCGTACCGGCTCGGTGGCGCTGGCGCTGACGGCAGACCGGATGGAGGAACTGGCGCGCAACGCCTCGATGGCGCGGGTGCATGGCGTCGAGGTCGAGGTGGTGGACCGCGCCGAACTGGGCCGGCTGCACCCGCTGGTCAATCTGGACGGCGTGCGCGGCGGGCTTTTCATCCCGCGTGACGGGCAGGGCGACCCGCTGAACATCGCCACAGCGCTGGCCCGGGGTGCCCGCCAGCAGGGCGCACGGATCATCGAGGGGGTGACCGTCACCGCCATTCGCCAGAAGGACGGGCGCGTCTGCGGGGTCGATACCGACCACGGCCCGGTCGAGGCCGAAGTGGTGGTCAATTGCACCGGCATGTGGGCCAATGCCGTGGGTCAGCTTGCCGGGGCGCCGGTGCCGCTACATGCCTGCGAGCATTTCTACGTCGTCACCGAGCCGATGGCCGCCATCACCGGCACCCTGCCGGTGCTGCGCGTGCCCGACGAATGCGCCTATTACAAGGAAGACGCCGGGCGCATGATGCTGGGCGCGTTCGAGCCGAACGCCAAACCCTGGGGGATGGACGGCATCCCCGAGGATTTCTGCTTCGACGAACTGCCCGAGGACTGGGACCATTTCGAGCCCATTCTGGAACGCGCCCTGCACCGCCTGCCGGCGCTGGCCGAGACCGGCATCCGCACCTTCTTCAACGGGCCTGAAAGCTTTACCCCCGACAACCGCTATCACCTGGGCGAGATGCCGGAACTGCCGGGGCTGTTCGTGGCCGCCGGGTTCAATTCGGTCGGCATCCAGTCGGCCGGTGGCGCGGGCATGGCGCTGGCCGAATGGATCGTGGGCGGCGCACCGCCCTTCGACCTGTGGGATGTCGATATCCGCCGCATGGCGCGCTTCCAGTCCAACCGCCGCTACCTGCGCGCGCGGGTCAGCGAGACGCTGGGCCTGCTTTACGCCGATCACTGGCCCTACCGGCAGCCCGAAACCGCGCGGGGCATCCGCCGCACGCCCTTTCATGACCGCTGGGCCGCGCTGGGTGCCTGTTTCGGCGAGACCGCGGGCTGGGAACGCCCGCACTGGTTCCTGCCCGAAGACGCCCGGGCGTGCGGCGAAAAGCCGGAATACGCGCTGTCCTGGGGCCGGCAGAACTGGTTCGAATACAGCGCCGCCGAACACCGCGCCACGCGGGAAGGGGTGGCGCTTTATGACCTCTCGGCCTTCGGCAAGATCCGGGTGGAAGGCCCCGACGCCTGCGCCGTCCTGCAACATATATGCGCCGCCGATATCGACATGCCCCAGGGGCGGCTGGTCTATACCCCCTGGCTGAACCCGCGCGGCGGGGTGGAAATCGACGTCACGGTGGCGCGGCTGGCGCCGGACGTCTTCCTGATCGTCACCCCCACCGCCACGCTGCGGCGTGACCTCGCCTGGCTGAAGCGCCATATCCCGGCGCAGGCGCGGGCGGTGGCGGTCGATGTGACCTCGGGCGAGGCGGTGCTGGGCCTGATGGGCCCCCGCGCGCGCGACGTGCTGGCGGCGCTGACGCCCGCCGATATCTCACCCGATGCGCTGCCCTTCGGTTCGGTGGCCGAGATCGAACTGGGCATGGCCTTGGCGCGGGTGCACCGGGTAAGCTACGTGGGCGAGTTGGGTTTCGAGATCTACCTGCCCACCGAATTCGCCATGCACGGCTTCGACGCGATCACGGAGGCCGGCGCGGCGCATGGCCTGCGCCCGGCCGGCGTGCATGCAATGGACAGTTGCCGGCTGGAAAAGGGCTTTCGGCATTTCGGCCATGACCTGACCGACGAGGATCATGTGCTGGAGGCGGGCCTGGGCTTCGCGGTGGCGATGGAAAAGCCCGATGGCCCCTTCGGCCCCTTCATCGGCAAATCGGCGGTGGCCGAGCGGCGCGCGCAGGGGCTGGACCGCCGGCTGCTGGCCTTTCGCCTGACCGATCCCGCGCCACTGGTCTATCATGGCGAGCCGATCTGGCGCTACGGCAGGCTGGTTGGCCATGTCACATCGGGCGCCTACGGGCACAGCCTCGGGGCGTCGGTGGCGCTGGGTTATGCCGAGGTGGCCAGAGGCGAGCCGGTGGCCGAATTGCTGGGCGCCGGTTGGGAAATAGAGATCGCAGGCCAGCGCCACCCGGCGCAGGCCAGCCTGAAGCCGCTATACGACCCGAGCGGCGCGCGCATGCGCGAATAGGGCGTCGCCACAGCGCGATCCCTGGGGCGTGACGGAACAGGAAACGGCGGCCAGGGAGCGCGACCACCATGCAGAAACGGCGGATGACGGGCAGCGAGGCCTTTACCGAGGCCCTGCGGCTTGAAGAGGTGAAGGTGATCTACGGGATCGTCGGGTCGGCCTTCATGGACCCGCTGGACCTGTTCACCGCCGCCGGGATCCGTTTCGTGCAGGTGCGTCATGAACAAAGCGCGGCGCTGATGGCCGAAGGCTATGGCCGTGCATCCGGCGTGCCCGGCGTGTGCATCGGGCAGAACGGGCCGGGGGTGACGAACCTGGTTACCGGGCTGGCCAGCGCGAAGCTGAACCACACGCCGGTGGTGGTGATCACGCCCGCCGTGCCCTCCACCCTTGCCGGCACCGGGGCGTTTCAGGAAATCGACCAGATGGACATGATGCGCTCGGTCACCGTGCATCAGGTGCGCGTCACCCGCGCCGACCGCATCGGCGAGGGGATCCGCAGCGCCTTCCGCGCCGCCTGGGCGCTGGGCGGGCCGGTTCAGGTCGATATCCCGCGGGATTTCTTCTATGCCGAGTGGCACGAGCCGATGCTGGAACCGCGCGACTATCGCACCGACGGCCGCCGGGGCGGGGCGCCGGCGGATCAGGTGGCGGCGGCGGCCGATCTGCTGGCCGGGGCGAAGCGCCCGGTGATTCTGGCGGGGCTTGGCGTGGTGCGCACGGGCTGCGCCGATCAGGTCGCCGCACTGGCCGAAAGACTGGGCGCGCCGGTGGCCAATGTCTTCATGCATAACGATGCCTTTCCGGCCAGCCACCCGCTGGGGCTGGGGCCGATCGGCTATCAGGGATCGAAGGCGGCGATGAAACTGGTGGCGCAGGCCGATTGCGTGCTGGCGCTGGGCACGCGGCTGAACCGCTTCGGCCTGAACCCGCAATACGGGATCGACTTCTGGCCCGAGGGCGTGCCGCTGATCCAGAACAGCCACGACCCGCTGGAACTGGGCGCGCAGGTGCCGATCACCTGCGGGTTGCTGGGCGATGTGGCCGAGGTGACGGGGCAGTTGCTGACCGCGCTGGACGGGCGCGCGCTGGCTGGCGACGGGGCGGCGGCGAAGGCGCTGGTGGCGAAGGAAAAGGCCGCCT
>PXES01000029.1 GCA_003564655.1 Paracoccaceae bacterium | reverse complement strand
AGCTCCATCCCGAGTTGCGTGTCCTCTTCACCTCTGGATACCCGGAGAATTCGATCATGAGCAATGGCAAGCTCGAGCCGGGAGTGCAGTTGCTGAGCAAACCCTATCGGCGCGAAACACTCGCGGCGAAGGTGCGCATGGTCCTCGACAAATAATGATCACGCGCGGCGGTTGAAATCAAGGCGAATGACGGCCACCGAAAGGTAGCGCCGGGGCTGGATTTCAGCATGGCCGCGCGTGGGACGGCAGGCCCGCCCGAAACGGGATTTGGCTGATCCGCCTTGTGCAGCGCTTTCGCGCAGATCGCAGACATGCGCCCACGGGGTGTGCCCACCGACCCGCCCTTGCACGCCCCCCGAGGGGCGCTTTCGGGCAAAGTCGCGCTGGCCGGGAAAAACCGTCCCGATACGCTGCGATCGGGCGCAAGCCATAGGCGAGGGCCGTCGCCGCCCGCGCGCCCAGACGCGCGCCAGCGGCCCGGCCCGGGGCGGCTTCCGGTTCCGCCAGCCATTTCCCGCTGATCCTTGCGCTGTCGCATGGCCCGCGTCGTCCGGTCACGCACGGAGGCTGTGACCGGACGCGCTTCTGCGCGGCCTATGGCGGCATGTGCAACGCCCCTATCTGCGCAGGGCAGTCCACATCCGGTCATGGATTTCCTGCGTCTGCTGATCGCAGACATCGATGAAGACAGCAGGGCCTGCATCCTCGGGCGGGTTACGCTCGGGCTGTGCGGCCAGTTCGGGGTCGAGATAGTCGTCAACCCCGGCGATCCCCGCCGAATACTGCGTGAAGTTGGTCAGCATGCCCACATTCTCGGGTTCCAGCAGGAAATCCATCAGGATGATGGCATTCTCGCGGTTGGGCGCATCGTTCAGCAGAACCATGTTGTCCATCCAGGCGATATAGCCCTGGGTCGGGAAGGCGTATTCGATATTTGCGCCTTCCTCGATCCGCCCGCGCGCCGAGAAGCCGTCATAGATCATGCCCGCCGCCGCATCGCCCGACACCAGGATCTCGCGCGCGGTGTCCGAGTTGAAGGACAGCCAGTGCTCGCGCGAGCCCATCAGCAGATCGTTCAGCGCCTGCATGTCGTCGCGGTCGGGGCTGCACATCGGGATGCCCAGATGGATCGCCGCCAGCGCCATCACCTCGCCCTGCGAGGCGAGCATGTTTATGCGCCCCGACAGCTCTTCGGGCGGGTTGAAGATGATGTCGGTGGTGTTGATCGCCCCGTCATAGACATCGCGGTTCACCGAGAACGAGGTCGAGCCCCACTGATAGGGGATCGAATGGCGGCGGCCCGGGTCATAATCGACATCCAGCCATTCCGGCAGGATGTTGCCGTGGTTGGACAACTCGCCCTCTTCAATGGTGTCCAGCATGTCGTTGTCGCGCATGATCTGGACCATGTAGTCGCCCGGCACGGCCACGTCATAGGTGCCCATGCCGCCCGCGCGCAGCGAGGCCAGCATCGCCTCGTTGGAATCGTAGGTGTCGATGACCATGGTGATGCCGGTCTCCGCCTCGAACTTGTCGACCAGTTCCTGCGGGATGTATTCGAACCAGTGATAGACCACGACCTCGCCCTCGGCGACCGCCGCCGTCGCGAAGCCCAGCCCGGTGCAGAGCGCGATGGCCGATGTCCTCAATTGTCTGTGCATGTCAGGGGTCCTTTCCTGTTGGGGTCATTTTGTGCGATCGATGCGGCTGACCAGCCAGGACAGCGTCACGATCACGGTGGAAAACGCGAGCAGCATCGTCGAGATCGCCATGATGTTCGGCCTGATCCCCTGCTTCACCGAGCCGAAGATGGCGGTGGGCAGGGTCTCGACCCCGGCGCCCTTGACGAAATTGGTAATGATGAAGTCATCGAGCGAGATGATGAAGGCCAGCAGGAACCCCGAGAAGATGCCTGGCATCATCATCGGCAGGAGAACGCGGCGGAAGGCCTGCTTCCGGTCGGCATAGAGGTCCATCGCCGCCTGTTCGTAGACCCCTTCGATCCCCTGCATGCGCGCCGAGATCGGCAGATACGCAAAGGGGATGCAGAAGGCGATATGCGCGACCAGAATGGTCATGTAGCCACGGGTGAAGCCGATGGTGTTGAAGAAGATCAGGATCGCCACGGCGGTCACGATCTCGGGCACCAGGATCGGCAGGTTGATGACGCCGAAAGTGGCCGTGCGCAGCTTGAACCGCCCGCCCCGCACCATGGCCAGGGCGGCCGAGGTGGCGATGGCGGTGGCGACAGTGGCGGCGATCAGCGCGATCGAGAAGCTGTTGAAGGCGGCGGACTTGAACTTGGCCGAATCCGGGCCGGTGAACACATCGACATACCAGCGCAGCGAGAACCCGCCCCAGGTCGTGATCGAGCGCGAGTCGTTGAAGCTGTAGATCATCACGATCACCAGCGGCGCATAAAGGATGAACAGGCACAGGAAGGTCATCACCTTGAAGCCGGGGAAGTCGAAACGTGCCGCGCCGGTCCGCATCAGCCCGCCCCCTTTTCCAGCCGTGCCTGTTGCCGTGCCAGCACCATCAGCACCATCAGCACCAGCGTCAGCAGGATCATCGCCGCCGCCGCACCGAAGGGCCAGTTGCCCGCACTGCCGCGGAATTGCTCGTCGATCAGCGAGCCGATCATGAAGTTGCGCGCGCCCCCCAGCAGGTCAGGGGCGAGGAACGACCCCAGCGAAGGCACGAACACCAGGATGCAGCCGGCTATGACCCCGGGCTTGACCGCGGGCAGCACCACCCGCGTCAGGATCTTGCGGCGCGGGGCGTAAAGATCCGCCGCCGCCTCGGACAGCGCGAAATTGTAGCGCTCGATCGCGGCATAAAGCGGCAGCACCATGAAGGGCAGGTAGGAATAGAACAGCCCCAGCTGTACGCCGATATTGGTGTTGATGATCGTCAACGGCTCGGCGATCACGCCGATCCATTGCAGGAAATCGTTCAGTGGCCCCTGATCGCGCAGGATGAAGCGCATCGACACGGTGCGGATCAACAGGTTGACCCAATAGGGAATGGTGATCAGGAACACCCAGACGGTGCGCTGCTGGACCGGCCGCGTGGCGATGAAATAGGCCGTGGGAAAGCCGATCAGCAGGGCCAGCACCGTCGCCAGCGTGGCCTGCCAGATCGAGCGCCAGAAGATCTGGATATAGGCCCACTGGATCGTCGGCGGCTCGTCCCCGAACAGGCCGCGGTCGAAGAAGAACTGGTCATAGGCCTCGAGCGAGAACTCCCAGATCACGCCGCCGCGGAATTCCTTGGTCAGGAAGGAATAGATCAGCATCAGGAAGACCGGCGCGACGACAACGATGCCCAGCACCAGCCAGGCGGGCATCAACAGCCAGCCCCGCGCCGGGGCGTAGGCGTCGCTGGTGGCGCTGCCGCCCGAAGCCGCCCCGCCCGCCATCAGTCGATCAGGAGGCGCGCGGCCCCCCGCTCCATGTTGACGAACACATCCTGCCCCGGCTCGAATACCCGCTGATTGCCGCGGTCGGAATTCGAGGCGCGCACCCGAAAGCGCTGTCCGGCCTCGAGATCAAGGATCGTGGTGATGTCCGTGCCAATGAAGATGTTTTCCACCACGCGCCCGCGCAGCGCTTCGGGCCCGGTGCGTTCGGTGGACAGGAACAGACGCTCGGGACGGACCGACAGATGCACGCGCGATCCGGTACCAACGCCTTCGACAGCCTCGCAACTCAGCATATAGCCGCCGCCGAGGTTGCAGGTGGCGTGTCCGCCCCCGATCCGGTCCACCGACACCTCGACAAGGTTGGTGTCGCCGATGAAATCCGCCACGAACATGTTGCGCGGATGCTCGTAGATATCGCGCGCGCTGCCAAGCTGCTGCACCTCGCCCGCCGACATGACGGCGATCCGGTCCGACATGGTCAGGGCTTCCTCCTGATCATGGGTCACGAAAATGAAGGTGATCCCGGTCTCGCGCTGGATGTGCTTCAATTCGATCTGCATGGACTTGCGCAGCTTCATGTCCAGCGCGCTCAGCGGCTCGTCCAGCAGCAACCCCCGCGGCTGCGGGGCCAGCGCGCGCGCCAGCGCCACGCGCTGCTGCTGCCCGCCCGAGAGCTGCGAGGGCTTGCGATGGGCAAATTGCGTCAGTTGCACCAGCTCAAGCATCTCGCCAGCGCGGCGGTTGGCCTCGGACCTCGGCTTGCCCTGCATTTCCAGCCCGAAGCCCACATTCTCCAGCACGGTCATGGTCGGGAACAGCGCGTAGTTCTGGAACACCGTGTTGATCGGGCGCTTGTTCGGGGGCAGGCGGGCGATTTCCTGATCGTAGAGATAGATCGCGCCCGCGGTCACATCCTCGAAACCCGCGATCATGCGCAGAAGCGTGGTCTTGCCGCAGCCAGACGGGCCCAGCAGCGTGAAGAACTCGTTGTCGCGGATGCCGAGGGAGACTTCCTTGAGCGCGGTGAAATCCCCGAATCGCTTGATCACCTGTCGGATGTCGATGGCGATAGGCCGCTCGTCTGTCATATCGCCCCCGGGGCAGTTTGGCTGCTGACGCGACGATAGAAATCTTGTCTCGGAGTTGTAAGAATTGACTTCCTCAGTCGGTGTTAGCCTTTCCCTAATGACGTCCCCGTTGGCGGGCTGGCGCAGGATCTGCCCATCTCGTGTGCAGGAACGTGGCCATTGCACGCCCGGCAGGCGCTGTCTCGGCCGGGAGCGGGGGAATCAGGGGGCGCGCCGGGCTGCCTGTTATTTCAGCAGGTGCGCGAGCGCCCGGTCCAGCATCGCCTCGCACGCCAGAAGCTGATCGGTTTCCAGGCATTCATCCGGCTTGTGGCCCTGCGCGGCCATGTCGCCGGGACCGCAGACAATCGTGGGCCATCCGGCCCCGGCAAAAAAGCCGGCTTCGGTGCCAAAACCCATCTTCGGCCCCGCCCCATGCCCTGCAAGCCGTGTGGCCAGCGCCATCGCCGGGTCATCACGGGCCACGTCCAGACCGGGATAGGCGTTGATCCGCCGGATGGAAATCGCCGCTCCATCGGGGTAGCCGCGCAAGATCGCGTCGATCTTCTCCTGCAAGCGGGCGTGGAATGACGTGGCGCTGTCACCGGGCAGGTGGCGCAACTCGAAATCGATTGTCGCCGCGTCGGGGACGATGTTCAGGATGCGCCCGCCCTGCATCACCCCGGCATGAACGGTCGAGCAGGGAACGGAATAGGCCGTGTCCTGCGCGCCGTGCTCCGCATAGTCGCGCTGCATACCGCGCAGCGCGAGGATCAGATCGGCGGCCAGATGCAGCGCGTTGACGTAGTGCGGGGCCTCGGCGGAATGACCCGCCTGGCCCGTGCAGCGCGCCTTGAACACCGCCTTGCCCTTGTGGCCGGGTGAAGGGCGCATGCCCGTGGGCTCTCCGACAAGGCACAACTCGGGCTGCCAGCCCAGCGCCGCAAGCTGCGGCATCATCTGCCGGATGCCCAGGCAGCCAAGCTCCTCGTCATAGGAAATCACCAGCATCAGGGGCGCGTGGAGGGTCGCGGTGGACGCCCGCTCGGCAAGCTCCAGCATGGCGGCGAGAAAGCCCTTCATGTCGGTCGTGCCGCGCCCGAACAGGCGATTGCCCTCGCGCGTCAGGCGGAAGGGATCGCGCGTCCAGTTCTGCCCGTCCACCGGCACGACATCGCTATGCGCCGACAGCAGGATGCCGCCCCCGCGCGCCGGTCCCAGCCGCGCCGCGAGCCCGGCCTTGGGCGCTCGCGGGTCGGCCATGCGCGTGACCTCGAACCCGGCGTGACGCAGCCGGTCCTCGGCCTCGTCGATCAGGGCGAGATTGCTGTCCGCACTGACCGTGGGATGAGCGATCAGCCGCTCCAGTATCGGCAGGCAGCGTGGCAGGGGCGTGGTCATGGCATGGAACTATTCGGCCGCCAGTTCGGTGATCTCGCGCCGGAAGGACAGCGCATCGCCCAGCTCCGGGCCGTCCAGTTCGCGGGCGTAGCGGTGCCCGGCATAGGTGGCCCAGGCGATCGGCCCCGCAGCCTCGGCATCGCCGAAAAGCCTGACCGTGCGAATGCCCGCATCCGACCAGTCGGCCTGCCGCGCCATCAGATCCTGATAAAGCCCGTCATTCCCGAGGCGCGAGGCCACCATCACCACCGCCTCGGCCGGATAGGCGCGGGTCTTGCCGGTATAGACGCAATTGCTGGTCACATGATCCGCCGCGATCTGCGTCACGCCGCGGTTGAGCACGATGTCCACGCCAAGCTCATCGAGCCGCGCATGGATCGTCGCCTGTTCGAGCGTGTTGTTCGTCCAGTCCGACACAAAGGCCGAGGGCGTGATCAGCGTCACCTTTGCGCCGTTCCGGACCAGCAATTCCGCCAGAACCCCGCCCATGTAGTAGTGATCGTCGTCATAGAGCACGACCTCGCCGCCGGGCAGGTCGCCCGCCATCAGATCATCGGGGGTATAGATGCGGGCGCCGTCACCGATGGGCATGGGCACCACATGCTGCCGCGCCACCCCGTCGCGCCGCCATGTCGCGCCAGTGGCGACGGCGACGTTCTGGAACCCGAATTCCAGCACCTCGGCGGCGCTGAGCGCGCTGTCGAGATAGATTTCCACATTCGGACGCTGGCGAAGCTGGTATTCGCGGTAGTCGCGCACCCGGCCCCAGGCACTCAGCCCCGGCAGGCGCGATTCCAGCGTCACGCGCCCGCCGATTTCGGTGCGCGCCTCGGCGACGGCCACGTCATAGCCGCGCCGCGCGAGCGCCCAGGCCGCTTCCAGCCCCGCCGGGCCGGACCCGATGACCAGCACATTCTCACTCGCGCCTTTCGGGTTCATCTT
>PXES01000155.1 GCA_003564655.1 Paracoccaceae bacterium | reverse complement strand
ATGAAAACCCCCTTCAAGACCCAGGCGCTGGCGCTTGTGGCCGCCCTGTCCATCACGGGCAGCGCCAGTGCCGCCGCAACGCAGGCCGAGATCAACGCGGCCCTGCGGGGCAATTCAGACATCTACAATGGTCTGTTCACTGCGGCGCTGATCCGCCATATCGTTGATGTCTGCCCGGCGATCGAACCGCCGGGGCGGCTGCGGCGGGTCAGCTACTTCCTGTCGCTCTACAACCAGGCCCGCGGCATGGGGTTCTCGCGCGCGCAGATCGAGGGTTTTGTCGAGGACAAGGACGAACAGGCGCGGATGCAGGGTCTGGTCGACAGCCATCTGCAGCGCGAGGGGGTGGACCCGGCCAGCGAGGCCGAGGTTTGCGCCTTTGCCCGCGCCCAGATCGCCGAGCGCACGGCGCTTGGCCGCCAGATGAGGGAAAGATAGCGCATGAGCAATCTCCGCAAGATCGTGATCGACGGTGCCGAGATCGAGGTGCCGGTCGAGATGACGCTCATCCAGGCCTGCGAAGAGGCCGGAATCGAGATCCCGCGCTTCTGCTATCACGAACGCCTGTCCATCGCGGGCAACTGCCGCATGTGTCTGGTCGAGGTGGTGGGCGGCCCGCCCAAGCCTGCGGCGTCCTGTGCGATGCAGGTGCGCGACCTGCGCCCCGGCCCCGAGGGCCAGCCGCCGGTGATCCGCACCAACTCTCCCATGGTGAAGAAGGCGCGCGAAGGGGTGATGGAGTTCCTGCTGATCAACCACCCGCTCGACTGCCCGATCTGCGATCAGGGCGGCGAGTGCGATCTGCAGGATCAGGCGATGGCCTATGGCGTGGATTTCTCGCGCTTCCGCGAGCCCAAGCGCGCGGTCGAGGACCTGCAACTCGGGCCCCTGGTCGAGACGCATATGACGCGCTGCATCTCGTGCACCCGCTGCGTGCGCTTCACGACCGAGGTGGCGGGCGTGCAGGTGATGGGCCAGACGGGGCGCGGCGAGGATGCCGAGATCACGACCTATCTGGGCGCGCTGATCGAATCGGAAATGGTGGGCAATATCGTGGACCTCTGCCCCGTGGGCGCGCTGGTCTCCAAGCCCTACAGCTTCACCGCGCGACCGTGGGAGCTGACCAAGACCGAAACCATCGACGTGATGGATGCGCTCGGCTCGAACATCCGCGTTGACACCAAGGGCCGAGAGGTGATGCGCATCCTGCCGCGCAACCATGACGGCGTGAACGAGGAGTGGCTGTCCGACAAGTCGCGCTATGTCTGGGACGGGCTGAAGCGGCAGCGGCTGGACCGGCCCTATATTCGCCGTGACGGCAAGCTGAAACCCGCGACATGGCCCGAGGCACTGGCGGCTGCGGCCGCCGCCATGACCGGCAAGAGGGTGGCAGGGCTCGTGGGCGATCTGGTTTCGACCGAGGCGGCCTATGCGCTCAAGCTGTTGGTCGAGGGGCAGGGCGGCACGGTCGAGTGCCGCACCGATGGCGCGCATCTGCCGGCTGGCAACCGCTCTGCTTACGTGGGCACGGCGCTGATAGAGGATGTGGACCACGCGCAGAAGGTGCTGCTGATCGGAACCAACCCGCGGGTCGAGGCGCCGGTGCTGAACGCCCGCATCCGCAAGGCGTGGCTGAATGGCGCCGATGTGGTTCTGGTGGGCGAAGGCGCGGACCTGACTTACGAGTATGAGCATTTCGGCACCGACCGCGCCGCGCTGGAAAAGCTGGCGGGGCTGGATATGAGCGATCTGGCCGAGAAGGAGTGCGTCGTCATCGTCGGGCAGGGTGCGCTGCGCGAGGCCGATGGCGCCGCCGTGCTGGCCAAGGCGCAGGCGATTGCCGAGAAATCCGGCGCCAAGTTGATGGTGCTGCACACGGCTGCGGGCCGCGTGGGCGCGATGGATGTCGGTGCGACCTGCGAGGGCGGGATCACGGCGGCGCTCGACGGGGCCGAGGTGGTCTATAACCTCGGCGCCGATGAGTTGGAGATCGCCGACGGCCCCTTTGTGATTTATCAGGGCAGCCATGGCGACCGGGGCGCGCATCGCGCAGATATCATCCTGCCCGGGGCGGCCTATACCGAAGAGCCGGGGATCTTCGTCAATACCGAGGGGCGCCCGCAAGTCGCGCTGCGCGCGGGCTTCGGGCCGGGCGAGGCCAAGGAAAACTGGGCCATCCTGCGCGCGCTTTCGGGCGAGATGGGCGCGGCGCTGCCCTTTGACAGCATTGCCGCGCTGCGCGAGCATCTGGCAGCGGCGCATCCGCATCTTGGCGAGATCGACTTGGTGCCAGAGAATGCGTGGCAACCGCTCGAGGCGGCGACGCTGGGCAAGGGCGCGTTCCGCCCCGCCATCGCGGATCATTACCTGACCAACCCCATCGCGCGGGCCTCGAAGCTGATGGCAGAGCTTTCGGCCATGGCCAAGGAACGCCGCACCGCGCCGCTGGCAGCCGAGTGAGCGATGCGATGGCCCGCTGTTGCCGCATCTGCGATGATCCTCTCGCTGCCGGGGTGCGCCCGCGACGCGGCCGAGCCGCGCCTGCGCGAGCCGCCGCGCAATGCCGAGTATCTGGGCGTGGACACGCTGCTGCTGGACGACACCACGGTGATGATGCTGGTGCGGATGCGCGGGGCGCGCGACCGCTCGGATGTGGTGGCCTATGCGCGTTGTGCCGCGGCGCAATATGCGCTAATCCGCGGCTACAGCTTCGCCCAGCATGTGCGCACCAATGTCGAGCGGCGCGGCGATGTCTGGGAGGGGGATGGCGGTTTCGTCATCTCGCCCGACCTGCCGCGCGGGCTGCGCAACATGGATGCGGAAGTCATCGTGGATGATTGCCGGGAACAAGGCATCCCCACGGTGTAAGGAATTGAGGGACCGATGAACGCATTTCTGGAAACCGGGCTGGGGATCACGCTGCTGATCATGGCGCAGTCGATGCTGATCGTGACCTTCGTGATGGTCAGCCTCGTCTTTCTGGTATATGCCGACCGCAAGGTCTGGGCGGCCGTGCAGATGCGGCGCGGGCCCAATGTGGTGGGGCCATGGGGGCTGTTGCAGACCTTTGCCGACGCCATCAAGTTCGTGGTCAAGGAAGTCGTGATCCCGGCGGGCGTGGACCGCCCGGTGTATTTCCTCGCGCCACTCCTGTCCTTCGTGCTGGCGATGCTGGCCTGGGCGGTGATCCCGTTCAACGATGGCTGGGTGCTGGCCGATATCAACGTCGCGGTGCTGTTCATCTTCGCCATCACCTCGCTCGAGGTTTACGGCGTGATCATGGGCGGCTGGGCGTCGAACTCGAAATACGCGTTCCTTGGCTCTCTTCGGTCCGCCGCGCAGATGGTGTCCTACGAGGTGTCGCTGGGTCTGATCATCATCGGGGTGATCATCTCGACCGGCAGCATGAATTTCGGCAATATCGTCGCGGCACAAGACACGGGCTGGGGCGCGCTGGGCTGGTACTGGCTGCCGCATCTGCCGATGGTGGTGCTGTTCTTCGTAAGCTGCCTGGCCGAGACCAACCGCCCGCCCTTCGACCTGCCCGAGGCCGAGTCGGAGCTGGTGGCGGGCTTCATGGTCGAATACGGCTCGACGCCCTATCTGCTGTTCATGGCGGGTGAGTATATCGCCATCTTCCTGATGTGCGCGCTGATCAGCCTGCTGTTCTTCGGCGGCTGGCTGTCGCCCATTCCGGGGTTGCCCGACGGCTTCCACTGGATGTTCGCGAAGATGGCGTTCTTCTTCTTCCTGTTTGCCATGGTCAAGGCCATCACGCCGCGCTACCGCTACGACCAGCTGATGCGGATCGGCTGGAAGGTGTTCCTGCCGCTGTCGCTGGCCTGGGTGGTGGTCGTGGCGTTTCTGGCGAAATTCGAAGTGGCAGGCGGCTTCTGGGCGCGCTGGGCCATCGGGGGCTGAGATGAGCGAGACTGTCGATAATATGGTGCTGGAGCAGTCGCGGCTGATCCGCGGCGAGTGCAAGCGCATCGACCAACGCTTCGATGCGTCGGGCAAATCGAGGAAAAGCTGGGGGTGAAGGGATGAAACACTTCGACTGGAACCGCGCCGTCAAATACACGCTGATGACCGATTTCATCAAGGGTTTCGGGCTGGGCCTGCGGTATTTCGTGGCCCCCAAGCCGACGGTCAACTACCCGCATGAGAAGGGCCCGCTGAGCCCGCGCTTCCGGGGCGAGCACGCGCTGCGCCGCTACCCCAATGGCGAGGAACGCTGCATCGCCTGCAAGCTGTGCGAGGCGATCTGCCCCGCGCAGGCCATCACCATCGACGCCGAGCCGCGCGAGGACGGCTCGCGCCGGACCACGCGCTATGACATCGACATGACCAAATGCATCTATTGCGGTTTCTGCCAGGAGGCCTGCCCGGTCGATGCGATTGTCGAGGGGCCGAATTTCGAATTCGCCACCGAGACGCGCGAAGAGCTGTTCTACGACAAGGAAAAGCTTCTCGCGAATGGCGAGCGCTGGGAAGCCGAGATCGCGCGCAATCTGGAAATCGACGCGCCCTACCGTTAAGGGCTGCGTGCAAGGGAACGAGGACGCGCCATGGGCATTGCCGACATCACCTTCTACGCCTTTGCGATCACGCTTCTGGGCGCGGGGTTTCTGGTCACGATCGCGCGCAATCCGGTGCATTCGGTGTTGTGGCTGATTCTGTCCTTCATTTCGGCAGCGGGGATGTTCGTGCTGCTTGGCGCCGAGTTCATGGCGATGCTTCTGATCATCGTCTATGTCGGCGCGGTGGCGGTGCTGTTCCTGTTCGTGGTGATGATGCTGGATGTGGATTTCGCAGCCCTCAAGGGCGAGATGGCGCGCTATTTCCCCGTCGGCGCGATTGTCGGGCTCGTGCTGCTGATGCAGATGGGGCTTCTCTTCGGCACCTGGCAAGAGGCCGAGGCCGCGCGCGATCTGCGCCAGGCCCCGACCCCGGACCTGGCCGAGGCGCACAACACCAAGGCGCTGGGGATGATCCTCTATGACCAGTATTTCCTGGCCTTCCAGGTCGCGGGGCTGATCCTGCTGGTGGCAATGGTCGGCGCGATCGTGCTGACGCTGCGCCATCGCAAGGACATCAAGCGGCAGGACGTGGTGGCCCAGATGCACCGCGACCCGGCCAAGGCGATGGAACTGAAAGACGTCAAGCCGGGGCAGGGGCTGGGCTGAGCCCCGCGCACGCGCACAAGAACGGGCCACAAGGTCCGCGGAATAGGAACGAGGGACCGGAATGGTTGGACTGGAACATTACCTGACCGTCGCGGCGGCGCTGTTCGTGATCGGGATCTTCGGGATATTCCTGAACCGCAAGAACATCATCATCATCCTGATGTCGATCGAGTTGATGCTGCTGGCGGTGAATATCAATCTGGTGGCATTCTCCAGCTTCCTGGGCGATCTGGTCGGGCAGGTGTTCACCATGTTCATCCTGACCGTGGCCGCGGCCGAGGCCGCCATCGGGCTGGCGATCCTTGTGTGCTTCTTCCGCAACCGGGGCACGATTGATGTCGAAGACGTCAATGTGATGAAAGGCTGAGGCGATGGCGACGATTGTTCTTCTGGCCCCGCTGATCGGCGCGATTATCGCAGGCTTCTTCTGGCGCATGATCGGCGAGAAACCGGCGCAGGTGGTGGCGACGGGGCTTCTGTTCCTGTCTGCGTTGCTCTCGTGGGTGATCTTCCTGACGCATGACGGCAGCGTGCAGCAGATCACGCTGATGCGCTGGATCGACAGCGGCACGCTGGTCGGTGACTGGGCGATCCGGCTGGACCGGCTGACGGCAGTGATGCTGATCGTCATCACCACAGTCTCGGCGCTCGTGCATCTCTACAGCTTCGGCTACATGGCGCATGACGACAATTTCCGCGAAGGCGAGAGCTACCGCCCGCGCTTCTTTGCCTATCTGTCGCTGTTCACCTTCGCCATGCTGATGCTGGTGACGGCCGACAACCTCGTGCAGCTCTTCTTCGGCTGGGAGGGGGTGGGTCTCGCATCCTACCTGCTGATCGGCTTCTACTTCCGCAAGCAGTCGGCGGGCGCTGCAGCGATGAAGGCCTTCATCGTCAACCGCGTGGGCGATATGGGGCTGATCCTCGCGATCATGGTGATCTATTTCCTGATCGACTCGATCCAGTATGACGACCTCTTCGCCGCCGCGCCCATGCTGGCCGAAACGACTGTGCGCTTCCTGTGGACCGACTGGAATGCCGCCAATCTGATCGCCTTCCTGCTGTTCGTGGGCGCGATGGGCAAGTCGGCGCAGTTGTTCCTGCACACCTGGTTGCCGGACGCGATGGAAGGCCCGACGCCGGTCTCTGCGCTGATCCACGCCGCCACCATGGTCACGGCGGGCGTGTTCCTGGTCGCGCGCATGTCGCCGCTGATGGAATATGCCGAGACGGCGATGGCCTTCGTGGTGCTGATCGGCGCCTTCACGGCCTTCTTCGCGGCGACCGTGGGGCTGGTGCAGAACGACATCAAGCGTGTGATCGCCTATTCGACCTGTTCGCAGCTTGGCTTCATGTTCGTCGCCGCCGGTGTGGGCGTCTATTCGGTGGCCATGTTCCACCTGCTGACCCACGCCTTCTTCAAGGCGATGCTGTTTCTGGGCGCAGGCTCGGTCATTCACGGGATGCATCACGAGCAGGACATGCGCAATTACGGCGGGTTGAAGGACAAGATGCCCTATACCTTCTGGGCCATGCTGATCGGCACACTCGCGATCACGGGCGTGGGGATTCCGCTGCTCTATATCGGCTTTCCCGTGGGCTTCGCGGGCTTCGTCTCCAAGGACGCGATCATCGAGAGCGTCTATGCCTCGGGCACTGATTACGCCTTCT
>PXES01000272.1 GCA_003564655.1 Paracoccaceae bacterium | reverse complement strand
TGCGAAAGGGCCATCATGACGCACAAACCCTATGTCATCGACCAGATGATCAGTGCCAAGCAGATCGCCGCCCGGGTCGAGGAACTCGCCGCCGAGATCACCCGCGCCTTCTCCGGCACCGAGAAGCTGGTGGTGGTGGGGCTGTTGCGCGGCTCTTTCGTGTTCATCGCCGATCTGGTGCGCGAGATCGACCTGCCGGTGGAGGTCGATTTCCTCGAGGCCTCCTCCTACGGCAACAGCACGCAATCCGCGCGCGAGGTGCGCATCCTCAAGGATCTGTCGGGCAAGATCGAGGGGCGCGACGTGCTGGTGGTCGAGGATATCGTCGATACGGGCTTCACGCTGAGCCATGTGCTGGGGATGCTGCGCGCCCGCGCCCCTGCCCGGCTGGAGGTCTGCGCGCTTCTGGACAAGCCCTCGCGGCGCGAGGTCGAGATCCGCGCGACCTGGACAGGGTTCGAGATCCCGGACGAGTTCGTGGTCGGCTACGGGATCGATTATGCCCAAAGCGACCGCAACCTGCCCCATATCGGCAAGGTCCGGTTCCTGTAGGGCGCCCGAATCGCGCCGCTGCCGTTGATATGTCGTCCGGCTGCGTTATCCTGACACAGATCCAACAGGACGAGGTGGACAATGACACTCAAACGTTTTCTCGGCGCCTCCGCGCTTTGCGCGGCCATCGCCCTGCCCGCGCTGGCCGATGACGATCCCGCCATTGCCGCGCGACAGGGCCAGTTCAAGCTCTTCTCGCACAATTTCGCCGTGCTGGGCGGGATGGCGCAGGGCCGCGTCGATTACGACGCCGAGGCCGCGCAGACTGCTGCCGACAACCTGTTTCACCTGACTCGCGTCGATCAGGGGCGGCTCTGGCCCGAGGGCACGGATTCGGCCAGTGTCGAGGGCACGCGCGCCAGCCCGGATATCTGGGACGATCTGGATGACTTCGTTGCGAAGTTCGGCGCGCTGCAAGAGGCTGCCGAGACCATGCAGGAGGTCGCGGGCACGGGCGCGGACGAGATGCGCGCGGGGGTCGGCGCGATGGGCCAGACCTGCCAGGCCTGCCATGAAGCCTATCGTGACGAGGCAAGCTGACCCCGCGGCCCCTCGGCGGGCGCTGTGAGCGCCCGCCGCACGCTGCTCCTCGGCGCGCTGGGGCTGGCCGTCGCGGGTGGGCTGTGGTCGCTTTCGGCGCCGCGCCCGATGGACGCCAGCGCGCTGGCCGCGCTCGACGGTGATGCGAGAGCGGGAAGCGCTGTGTTTCTGGCGGCGGGCTGCGGGTCCTGTCACAAGGCACCGGGGCGCGAGGCCGACCCCGAAATCCTCTCGGGCGGACGCGAATTCGCCAGTGAGTTCGGCACCTTCATCGCGCCCAACATCAGCACCGACCCCGAGCATGGCATCGGAGGATGGAGCCAGGCCGAGTTCATCAACGCGGTCATGCGCGGCGTCTCGCCCGACGGGCGGCACTATTACCCGGCCTTTCCCTATACCAGCTATATCCGCGCCGACCCGCAGGACATGGCGGATCTCTATGCCTACATGATGACCCTGCCCGCCGACGCCACCCCCTCGCGCCCGCAGGAGTTGGGCTTTCCCTTCAACATCCGTCGCGGGCTGGGGCTGTGGAAGGCGCTGTTCCTGTCCGATGACTGGGTGGTCACCGGTGATCTGACCGAGCAAGAGGCGCGCGGGCGCTACCTGTCCGAGGCGCTGAGCCATTGCGCCGAATGCCACACGCAGCGCAACGCGCTGGGGGCGCTCGACACGGGCCGTTGGCTCGAAGGCGCGCCCAACCCGTCGGGGCGCGGGCGCATCCCGGCCATCGCCGGGCCGGATTTCGACTGGACCGAATTCGACATCAGCGCCTATCTCGAATCGGGCTTCACCCCCGATTTCGACGTTGTCGGCGGCACCATGGCCGATGTCGTCGCCAATCTGCAGCAACTCGACAAGGAGGAGCTCGACGCCATTGCCGCCTATGTGATGCGCGCCCGTTAGCCGCGCCCCTCACTTTCGCGCGCCCTGCCCTTGTGCCGCCCGCCCCTGCGGCCCATACTGGCCACGCCCTTTTTCAGTCAGCGAAGCGAACGACAGATCATGGCCGACCCTGTCAAAACCTCTTCCACGTCGGCGGGCACACGGCTGACCTTCACCGAGAAGTTCCGCCTGCAGACCTGGCTGATGGGGATCATCGCCTTCGCGGTGGTGCTGTTCCTTCTGGTGCAGGCCAAGTTCATCCTGATCGCACTGGCCATCGCGATCATCCTGTTCTCGCTGACCTCGGACGCGATCAACTCGATCTCGCAACTGCGCATCGGGCGCTTGCGCATCGCCAACTGGGTCGCCTCGATCGTCGCGGTGCTGCTGATCGCCTCGGGGCTGCTGACACTGGCTGGCATGGTCATCTCGCAGGTCAACACCGTGCTGTCCACGACGCTCGCCTATACCGACGACGCCCAGCGCGCCATCGCGCAGATGTTCTCGTGGATGGGCGAGGATGTCGAGGAGTCGGTCCTGCAGACCGTGCGCAGCATCCAGATTTCGGGCTATCTGCGCTCGGCCGCCGGGCAGGCGGGCACGATCCTCGGCCAGTCGGTGCTGATCATCCTGTTCGTGGGCTTCCTGTTCGCCGAGCGGGTGTGGTTCGGGACCAAGCTCGAGAACCTGATGGAAGACAAGGCGCAGGCGCAGCGCGTCAGCGCGATCATCGGATCGATCATCCGCCGTGTGAACCGCTACCTGCTGGTCAAGGCGCTGATCTCGACCGTGACGGGCGTTGCCATCTTCCTGCTCTTGCGGGTGTTCAACCTCGAATTCGCCGTTGCCATGGGGCTGCTGACCTTCGTGCTGAACTTCATCCCCTCGGTCGGCTCGATCATCGCCACGCTGATCGTCACGCTGGTCGCCTATATCCAGGTACCCGAGCCGCAGACAGCGGTGCTGATCTTCGTGCTGGCGGGGATGACGCAATTCCTGCTGGGCAATGTCATCGACCCCATGCTGATGGGCAAGACGCTGCGGCTATCGTCCTTCGGGATCATCATGTCGCTGGCCTTCTGGGGGGCGGTCTGGGGTGTGCCGGGGATGTTCCTCGCCGTGCCCTTCATGGTGGCGGTGATGATCGTGTGCTCGCACATCCCGGCGGCGCGGCCCGTCGCGGTGCTGCTGTCGCGCGAGGGGCTGCCGGAAGAGGAATTCCCGCTGATGCTGCGCGACCCGACAGAAGAGACGGGCACGCCCGAGCGCAACTACGCGCGTACGGTCGACGCCGCCGAATAACCCCCCAAGCCAACACACACCCCCACACGACAGGACGACCCTGCTCCACCGCCCCGCCCTCGCAACGCGAGGGCGAGCGCCCGCGAGCGGGTCATGGGCGGGTGGGTGGGGACCCCGAGCGGGCGCTCCTCTCCGCCGCCTCGGGCCAGATCACCGCCTCGGGCGTGACCACTGCATCAAGCGGCATATCCGTCGCACCTATGGGCAGTTCCGCCACTTCCTGCGCGGCGTGGGCAAGCCCGATCGCCAACACCGGCCCGGCACTGCGCAGCACAGCCAGGGTCCGGTCGTAGAACCCGCCGCCATAGCCCAGCCGCGCGCCGCGCCGGTCGAACGCCACCAACGGCACGATCAGCGCCTGCGGCACCATAACCTCGCCGTCGCGCGGAATCAGCGCCCTGAACGCGCCGACCTCCATCGCGCAGCCATCGGTCCAGCGCCGGAACTCCAGCGGCGCCCCCTTCGCGACCACGACCGGCACACAGACCGGCCCCGGATGGGCGCGCATCGCGGGCAAGGGGTCGATCTCGCCACGCATTGGCATGTAGCCAGACAGCACAATCCCGCGCAGCCCTGTCCCGAACCGCTCGGCAAGGACAGCGCCCAACGCCCTGTTCGCACGCGCCGCCGCCTGTTCCAAGTCGTCGGCGGATGCCGCGCGGGTGCGCGCGTCCAGCGCGGCGCGGCGCAGCGCGGATTTCTCGGCTGTCAGTGTCATCTCCGGCGCGATCCCTTGCAAACGCCGCGACCCTGACAGCCCGGCGCAGCGCGTGCAATCGCCGTTACGACGAATTCGGGTCGGAAATGTCGTTCTCATGCTCATGCTCATGCAGCACCGCACAGAGCATGAGCGACGCGACCAGCACCACAGCACCGCTGACGCTATAGACCAGCAGCGCCACAAGGGGGCCAGCGCCAGCCACCAAAGCGACTGCTGTCGCAAGAAGTGCTGCCGCAATGGACACAAGGCTGCAAGTCAAGGTCATGACGGTACTCCGAGATCAGAATCTCGCTTAACACAACCTAAAGGAGAATTGAGTCAGAAAAATGGCTATCGACACGACTCAGCTGTGATTTGCGCGTATTTCCGCCACGGGAAAGACAGGCTCACCCGGTCACCCGCGCCTCGAACTCGCTGTTCAGGCCGCGGACGAAATCGGTGAGCCCCGGCTGGCGGACCCGGCGGCGGCGCTCTGCCTCGATGATCCCGCGCAAGTCCGCCGCCGTCGCGTCGAGATCGTCATTGATCAGCACATAGTCGTATTCCGCCCAGTGGCTGATCTCGTCGCGCGACTGCTGCATCCGCTGCGCGATCACGTCATCGCTGTCCTGCCCGCGCGCGCGCAGCCGCGCCTCGAGCGCCGCGATCGAGGGCGGCAGCACGAAGATCGACACGACATCCGGCCCCAGCGACGAGTTGCGCACCTGCTGCCCGCCCTGCCAGTCGATGTCGAACAGCGTGTCGCGCCCGGCCTCCAGCGCCGCGGCGACCGGCGCGCGGGGCGAGCCGTAGAGATTTCCGAACACCTCGGCATGTTCCAGCATCTCACCGGCTTCCACCATCGCCTCGAAGGTGGGGCGGTCGCGGAAATGGTATTCGCGCCCGTCCTGCTCGCCCGGGCGGGGCGCGCGCGTGGTGGCCGAGACCGAGAAGCTGATCGCCGGGTCCCACGTCATCAGCCCCCGCGCCAGCGTCGACTTTCCCGCGCCCGAGGGCGAGGACAGGATGATCAGCAACCCCCGGCGCGGCATGTCCTCACTCCACATTCTGAACCTGCTCGCGCATCTGGTCGATCACGGTCTTGAGGTCAAGCCCGATGCGGGTCATCTCCAGATGCTGAGCCTTGGAGCACAGCGTGTTGGCCTCGCGGTTGAACTCCTGCGTCAGGAAATCGAGCTTGCGCCCGACCGGCCCCGTGGCCGCCAGCAACGCCTGACCGGCGGCGCAATGCGCCTCCAGCCGGTCGATTTCCTCTCGCAGATCGGCCTTGACCGCCAGATGCGCGAGCTCCTGCGCGACGCGCGCCGGATCGGCCTCGACCGCGCCCATCACTTCGGCCAGCGCGGCGCGGTGCTGCGCGGCCATCTCGGCGGCGCGTTCGGCCAGAAGGTCACGCGCCTGTGCCACCAGCGCCGCGATCTGCGCAAGCTGCCCTGCCAGCACCCCCGCCAGCGCCTGCCCTTCCTGCGCGCGCATGGCCAGAAAATCGGCCAGCAGCTTCTCGAACTCGGGCAACACCGCCTCGGCCAGGTCTGATGGCGGAATTGTGGCAGGAGTAAGGCTTGCCCCCATCACCCCGCGCCAGCCGAGCAGCTCGAGCGCACTGGGCGCGCGCAGCAACAGCCCCGCCTTCTGCGCCTGCGCACTGACCTGCTCGAGCGCGCCCAGGAGCGCCGCCAGCGCCTCGGCATCGACCTGCGCGGCGCTGGCCTCGCCCGCGGCCCGCAGCCGCAGCGTCAGGGTGACATTGCCGCGCGCGAGCGCGCCCGACAGCCGGTCACGCAGGGTTTTTTCAATACTGCCAAGCCCTTCGGGCAGCCGCAGCCGAAGGTCGAGGCCGCGGCCATTGACCGCCCGCAGGTCCCATTCCCCCGCCACCAGCCCCCCGGCGACGGGTGTCGATCCGGCGCGGCTGGCAAAGCCTGTCATCGACTGCATTGCTGTCCCTCCTGTGTGACCGGGCAGCGCGTCTGCCGCGTCTGGCCCGGGCGTTAACCACTTGCGCGGAATGCGGCAGAAATCCGGCAGGATTTGCGCTATTAAACCCCTGTTAAGACAGCTTGCCCCAGCATTAAAGCCGAATGGGGCGGCTTTCGGGAAGAACCGACCGCGCGGCCCACCGCGCACGCGGCACAGCAGAGAGGGAATGCGATGACCGACCTGATGTCGATGGACCGCACGGCGCCACAGACCGCCGAGACCGCGTTGGTCGGACAGGTGAGCGCATATTGGGCCAGCCTGCGCGGCGCCGACCGCGCCCCCGCCCGCCGCAGCATCGACCCGCGCGCACTGGGACCGGCACTGCCGCATGTGTTCCTGGCACAACTCGTGACCCCGCGCATGGCACGGCTGCGCATCGTCGGGCACCGGATCGAGGCGCTGCTGGACATGGACATGCGCGGCATGTCGCTGTCGGTGCTGTTCAGCGGCGCGGCACGGGACGAATTGGGCGCCGCCCTCATGCAGGTCGCACGCGGCGTGCGCGTGACGCTGGCGCTGCAGGGCCCAGACGCGACAAGCGCGCGGCTGGCATTGCTGCCGCTGACGGATGATGCCGGGCAGATCACCCGCCTGCTGGGCGTGCTCGAGACCGATGGCGGCAGGCCGGGTGCCGCGCCATGCCGCTTCACACGCGCCGCGCCCGTTGCGCCCGCCGCCGCGCGGCGCCAGCCGCCGGTGCTGCGCGTCATCACCGGCGGCCGGGCCTGACCCAAGCGAAAAGCGCCCCCTCGGGGTCAACACCCTCCCTCCCTTCTCCGCTCACGCGCGCCTGTCCGGTGGTACCGGACGGGTGGGGCATCGCGGCTGCTTGTGGCATCTGCGGTCCAACGCGTCTGGCGCAGCCGGACCGGACAAGGGGCGTCCGGCGCAGCCGGGCAATTTGACAGCCGCCCGCCTGCCTG
>PXES01000341.1 GCA_003564655.1 Paracoccaceae bacterium | reverse complement strand
GTGCTGGACGTGAACGGTGATCCCATCGCGGGCGCCGTTCTGGATGTCTGGCAAGCCTCCCCTGCTGGCCTGTATGAGAACCAGGACCCCGATCAGGCGGACTTTAACCTGCGCGGCAAGTTCACCACCGACAGCGATGGTCGCTACTGTATCCGCACGGTGAAGCCCGCGGGCTACCCGATCCCGACCTTCGGCCCGGTCGGGCAGTTGGTTCTGTTGCAGGATCGCCCCGTGATGCGCCCCGCACATGTGCACTTCATCGTCTCGGCACCCGACCACAAGACCCTGATCACCCAGATATTCGCCGACAGCATGGAGGCGATGCTCGAGGATGTCGTGTTCGGCGCCAAGGAACAGATTGCCGGCGACCTTCAGGAATGCACCTCGCCACATCCCGTCATCGGTGACCTGAGAACGCCCTATTTCACCTGCCGCTACGATTTCGTGCTGAAGCCGGGCGAGCCGACCTTTCCCGAGCCGCCCATCAGGGGCAAGGCAGAGGCAACGTCATGACCAGACGCTGCGCAGGCAAGGTCGCTGTAATCACCGGAGCCTCGGGCGGAATCGGGGCTGCGGCAGCGCAGCTTTTCGCCCAGGCTGGAGCGCGTGTCGTGGTCGGGTATCGCAGCAACAGTTCGAAAGCGCAGGCGGTTGCAGATGGGCTGCCCGGCACGGGGCATGTGACGGCGGAACTCGAACTGACCGATTCCGCATCCATCGCCGCCTTGCGTGACCGCGTCGATGCAGAGTGCGGCCGCGCGGATATTTTGGTCAACTCGGCCGGAACGACCATCCCGGTTCCGCATGCCAATCTGGACGACCTGACTGACGAGATCATCGACTCGGTCTTCGCATCGAACTGGCGCGGCGTCTTCGCGACGATCCGGGCCTTCGCGCCGATGCTCAGGGCGCATGGCGATGGGGTGATCCTGAACGTGTCATCGATTGCCGCTTTCAAGGGGTTCGGCTCGTCTGTCGCCTATTGCGGTGCAAAGGCCGGGCTGGATGCCATGACCCACACACTGGCCCTGGCCCTGGCACCCGAGATCAGGGTCCTGTCCATATCGCCCGGGGTGGTGGATACAGGCTTCGTCCCGGGCCGCACCCGGGATCAAATCGCGAAGGCCGGAGCGGCGACCCCTCTGGGCAAGGTCACCACGGCGGAGGACGTCGCAGAGGCCATCTATGCTGCCGCGATCCATCTGCGCCACTCGACCGGTACACGCATTGTCGTCGATGCCGGGCGGGGGCTGTGATCATGACGGCCAAGACCATCATCACCGTCGCAGTGACGGGCAATCAGGCTACACGCGACAATCACCCGGACCTGCCGGCAACCCCGGAAGAGATCGCTACCGCGTGCCTGGACGCGGCCGACGCCGGCGCGGCAATCGCCCATATCCACGTGCGCGACCCTCTCCCCGCCGCTCCGTCCATGGAACTCGGGCTCTATCGCGAGGTGGTGGAGCGTATCCGCGCGCGCAACTCGGACCTGATACTCAACCTGACCACGGGGCCGGGCGGGCGCTATCATCCCTCCGAGGAGAACCCAGCTGTGGCGGGTCCGCGTACCAACCTCATGCGCCCGGAGGGCCGGGTCGAGCATGTACTCGCCCTCAAGCCCGAGATCTGCACGCTGGATCTTAACACCATGACATTCGGGCGCGAGGTGGTGATAAACGTTCCGTGGAGCGTGCGTCGCATGGCGGAGTTGATCCATGCGGCGGGCGTGAAGCCCGAGTTGGAGCTGTTCGACACCGGCGATATCGCACTGGCCCGCGACCTGCTCGCAGATGGATCCCTGCACGCACCGGCGATGATCTCGCTGGTGACGGGCATAAAGTACGGCTTCCCAGCATCCCCGGACGTGATGGCGACCGCAGCGCGGCTGTTGCCGCGCGATGCTCTCTGGACCGGCTTCGGGGTCGGGCGGATGGCCTTTCCGATGCTGGCGCAGGCATATCTTCTGGGGGGGCATGTGCGCATCGGCATGGAGGATACGTCCTACATCTCGAAAGGCAAACTATGCCGCGACAATGCCGAACTGGTCGCGACGGGCCGCGACATCATCGAAAAGCTTGGCGGCCAGATTGCCAGCGCGGGAGAGGCCCGGCAGATGCTGGGGCTGCCGGAATGACCACCGAGACCTTCTTTCACCCTTCAGGGAGCAGACCATGAACATTCAGAAATCACACAGCGATAGTCGCGCCCTGTGGGTGACCGAGAAGGCCGATGCGTTCGACGCGGTCGATCTGCAACTGACCGACATGCCCGTGCCCGAACCAGGCCCCGGTCAGGTCCTGGTCGAGGTCGTTTCCTCGGCGGTCAACCCGTCGGATGTGAAGGCAACTCTCGGGATCATGCCCCACGCTGTCTGGCCGCGCATTCCGGGGCGTGACTATGCGGGCATCGTCCGCAAGGGCCCGGATCATCTGGTCGGCCGCGAGGTGTGGGGCGGCGGTGGCGAGTTGGGAATAACCCAAAACGGCACCCATGCGAGCCATGTCGTCCTGCCGGTCAGCGCGATGCGCGAAAAACCGGCAACGCTGAGCTTCGAGGAGGCCGGTGCGGTCGGCGTTCCGTTCATCACTGCCTATGAGGGTCTGCGCGAGGCAGGCGGAATCCAGCCTTTCGACTCGGTTCTGGTCTGCGGCGTCAACGGCAAGGTCGCGCAGGCTGTCATCCAGATGGCCACCATGGCGCGCGCCAGGGTCTTTGCGGTCAGCTACAAGCCCACGACCTATGCGGGCTTTGCCAATGAGGACGTCGAGGTCTTCGATACGTCCTCGCAGGATGTGGCCGCCGAAATCCGCGAGCGCACCGGCGGGCGGGGCGTCGATCTGGTATTCAACACAGTGGGCAGCCCGTATTTCGAGTTGGGCAATTCGGTGATGGCCAAGCTTGGGCGCCAGATCTTCATCTCGACCTTCGACCGCGGCGTGCCGTTCGACATCTTCGCCTTCTACCGGGGTCGGCAGCGGTTCATCGGGGTCGACACGCTTGCGCTGGATGCCAGCTACTGCGCGCATATTTTCGACCGGCTCGGGCCGAAATTCGAGCAGGGCTATCTGCGCCCCTTCCCCATAAAGGACGAATCGATCTTCAGCCTCGACACGGCACGCGAGGCCTACAAGCTCGTTTCGCAGGCGACGCCGGATCGCATCGTCCTGAAGCCCTGAGCCCGGCCATGCAAGTCACCCGGATCTCCGACGCCCCGACCTATGTCGCGCCCGAGCACTACGACATGCGCTCGCTACGGCTGCAGGGGCGCGAGGCCGGGCCGACTGACACGGCCTGGATAGGTCTCTCGCATATCCTGCCGGGCGGGCATACGTCACTTTCGTCGGCGCCGGTGGAGAAGATATATGTCTGCATCGCGGGTGCTGTGACGGTTCGAACGGACCGCGAGGAGGTGACGCTTCACCCGCTCGACAGTTGCCGCCTCGCCGCGGGCGAACCCCGCGCTCTCGAGAACCGCACCAACCTGCCTGCGACGGTCCTGCTGGTCATGCCCGAGACCGCCTGAGACCGTGTCGCGCGGCGCCCTCTTGTGGCGTCGCGCCGCACGGCAGATCGCGCAAGAGCGTCGTAGTATCGGGCAATCGAGTCTCTGGACCGGGGCAGGGATAACGCCAGAACGAGTGCCGACAGCGCATCTGATGTTCGTGCAGGTCGCTATCGAAGCTTGTGGTACGCGCTCCGCAACACCGGCAGGAACGCCACTACGGTGCCCACTGACGTCGACAGTTGCGCAGTCGTCCCATTTCGCCACCTTTTGTGATTGACGCCCAACTGCCGGCTCAATTGCGCGGGCGAAGTTTGCGATCACTGGATTGCAGTTCAGACATCGTGCGTGGTCGTGGCGCTCCCGTGGCGAACTTCTCCCGAATTGCTTCCTTCCGCTACTGCGAAAGGATCGCACCATCAAACGGTGGGTCAAATACCTGGGGGCGCGTTAAATGCCGTAAAACCCCCAGCGACGGGGAGGAATGCAAAAGGAGCACGAGACAGACAAGCAGGCTTCGACCCTCTTCCACATAAGCTCAAAGCAATTGGTTTGACTAAATGGTCCAGCTGCTGCAAGCTGATCAGGACGCCACGTCGCGGCATGAGAGCTGGAGCAGGATGGCAGAGGTCACATCGCGGTTCTGGGCCGACTACTCGGCGCGGGAATTCGCCGCACTCGATCACGCGGCGCTCGTTGCGGTCCTGCCCGTCAGCGCGATCGAGCAGCATGGCCCGCATCTGCCGCTATCGGTTGACCGCGATATCCTCGACGGGATCATCGCAGCGGCCCTGCCGATGATCCCACCCGAATGCCCGGCGCTTTTCCTGCCCACATGCGCGATCGGCAAGAGTGACGAGCATTCCCGCTTTCCGGGCACATTGACGCTTTCGGCCAGCACGCTCATGGCCATGTGGTCCGAGATCGGCGCCTCGGTTGCAGCGGCAGGGGTGCGGCGGCTGGTGCTGTTCAACAGCCATGGGGGACAGATGGCGCCGCTCGATATCGTCGCGCGTGATCTGCGGATCAGGCATGGGATGATCGCGGTCGCTGCCAACTGGTTCGCGATGGGCCTGCCCGCCGGGGCGCTAGACCCGCAGGAGGCGCAGCACGGCATTCACGCGGGCGAGATGGAGACCTCGATGATGCTGGCGCTGCGCGCTGAGCGGGTCGCGATGGAGCATGCGCGCGATTTCGTGCCGCTGTCGATGCAGCTTGCCGCAGAGCGATCGCGGATCGGGCTGGGTCCGGGGGCGCGTCTGGGCTGGCAGGCGCAGGATCTGCCCCCCGCCGGCGCCTGTGGCAATGCGGCTGCCGCCACCGCGCAGAAAGGACACGCGTTCATCGAGCATGCCGCTGGCCAGCTGGTCGCGTTGTTGCGCGATGTCGCCGCGCTTCCCCTCTCGGTGCTGGATCGGCCCGCTGACCCGGATGCCCCTGAATGAGTGCGGCCAGTGTTCTGGACGGGATCGGGCTGGAGGGTCGCTGCGTGTCGCTGACGCTGGAGCGTGGGCGGATCGCGGCAATTGCGCCTTGCGCGGGTGCGGCGCAATGGCAGGTCCTGCCGTTGCCGGTCGATCCGCATGTGCATCTGGACAAGAGCTTCATCTGGCCCCGCGCGCGACCCGACGCGCCAGGCCTTTTCCCTGCGATCGAGGCCACGCAGAGCGACAAGGCATACTGGACCGAAGCCGACCTGCGCACCCGTGCCGCGCGGGCGCTGGCCGAGGCGCAGGCGAACGGCATCCGCGGCATGCGCAGCCATGTGGATTGGGGCGAGCCCGACACGCCGCTGGCCTGGACGGTGCTGGGCGAGGTCGCGGCAGAGTGGCGCGACCGGGTCACACTGCAGCGCGCGCCGCTGGTGTCGCTTGATATTCTGGGCGATCCCGCCCACGGCCCCGCGATTGCGGCCCATGTGGCCGCCACGGGCGATGGTGTGCTGGGGGCGTTTCTCTATCGCCATGCCGATTACCCAGAAAAACTCGCCCGCATCTTCGCGCTCGCGGCGGATCACGGCCTGCGGCTGGATTTCCACGTCGATGAGGGCCTCGAGCCAGAGGCGCAGGGATTTGACGAGATCGTGCGCCTGACGGGTGTGCATGGGATGGCCGGGCGCGTGCTCTGCGGGCATGCCTGCGCGCTTTCGGTGCGCCCTGCTGACGCGGTGGCGCGCGTGCTGGATGACGCGGCAGAGGCCGGGATCGCGCTTTGCGTGTTGCCCACGACCAATCTCTGGCTGCAGGATGGCAGCCCCGGTCGCACCCCGCGCCTGCGCGGGCTTGCCCCCTTGCACGAGGCCCGCGCCGCCGGGGTGCGGGTGGTTTTCGGCGCGGACAATGTCGCGGATCCATTCTATCCCTTCGGCAGCTTTGATACGATCGAGACACTGCGGCTGGCCTGCACTGCCGCACATCTCGACCCGACCGAATGGCTGGGTGCCATCACGACCGACGCCTCCCAGACGCTCGGCCTGCCCGCCCCCACCATCGCGCCCAATGCCCCCGCCGATTTCCTGCTGTTGCACGGGGCGGACTGGCATCAGGCGCTGCGCCGACCACCAAAGCGCCGAATCTTTCGCAATGGCACCAAGATCGAGGACACCCCATGAGCGTTGACGCTGCAACCCTGAGCGCCTTTCGCGCCGATCTGGGCGAGATCCGCTGTTATGACGAGCCCCGCCAGCTTCAGGCCCGGTCGCGGGATTACTACTGGTATTCGCCCATACTGTCCGAACAGCTTGATGCGAAATGCGCGCAGCTTCTCCTCCTGCCAGAGAGCGAGGCCGAGGTGATCGCGATTGCCGCCGCCGCCGCGCGCCATGGTGTACCGCTGACGGTGCGCGGGGGCGGAACGGGGAATTACGGGCAATGCGTGCCGCTTGACGGGGGCGCAGTGGTTGATGTCACGCGGCTCAACAAGGTGATCGAGATCCGCGCGGGCCGGGTGATCTGCGAGGCGGGTATCCGCATCGCCGCGCTGGAACAGGCCGTGGCCGAGACCGGCCAGATGCTGACGATGTTCCCCTCGACCAAGCGCCACGCCACGCTGGGCGGGTTCATCGCGGGTGGCTCGGGAGGGATCGGCTCGCTGCGGCATGGGGTTTTGCGCGATGATGGCAATGTCGGCTATATCCGCCTCGTCACGGTCGAGGAGACCCCGCGCATCATCGAATTGCACGGGCCCGACATCCAGAAGGTGCAGCACGCCTACGGCACCAATGGCATCATCACGCAGCTTGACTTCGCGCTCTGCCCTGCGCGCGACTGGCAGCACGCCATCGCGCTTTTCGACGGCTACGGACGGGCGCTGCGCTTTGCGCAGGCCGCACAGGAGCAGGGGCTGGATTGCTATCTGCTGACCGTGGTCGAGCGACGCATGGCGCAGTTCTACAAGCGGCTCTCCGGCGCCTTCCCG
>PXES01000017.1 GCA_003564655.1 Paracoccaceae bacterium | reverse complement strand
CCCTATGACCGGCTACGCGATGCCTTCCTGCTGACCGATGACTGGTGGCAGGAGGCCACGCGCGAGCTGCGCGGCCTGTCGCCGCAAAGCGCCGCGCAGCTGCGTTTTGCCATGCGCCAGACGCTGGATGCTTTGGCACCGCCGAACTTCCCGCATCTCAACCCCGAGGTTCT
The DNA here is from genome assembly GCA_003564655.1 of Paracoccaceae bacterium. GTDB lineage: Bacteria > Pseudomonadota > Alphaproteobacteria > Rhodobacterales > Rhodobacteraceae > Roseinatronobacter. The sequence continues at coordinate 6,808 of PXES01000017.1, read as the reverse complement.
GACACGCGCCCGCGACACCGGCGGGATGAGCCTGTGGCAGGGGATGCAGAACCTTCTGGACGACCTGTCACAAGGCCCCGCCGCGACGCCCTTGCCGCTGGGCGAGACACTGGCCGCCACGCCCGGCAAGGTGGTGGCGCGCACCCATCTGATGGAGCTGATCCAGTATGCGCCCGCGACCGGCGCGGTGCATCCGGAGCCGGTGCTGATCGTGCCGGCCTGGATCATGAAATACTACATCCTTGATCTCTCGGCGCAGAATTCGCTGGTGCGCTGGCTGGTGTCTCAGGGGTTCACGGTGTTCATGATCTCCTGGCGCAACCCGGGCGCCGATGATGCCGATCTGGGCATGGACGATTACCTCGGGCAGGGGCCGCGCGACGCGCTGGATGCCGTGCAGGCGATTACCGGGGCCGAGAAGATCCATGCCGCGGGCTATTGCCTGGGCGGGACGCTGCTGACCATTCAGGCCGCCGACATGGCGCAGCGCGGCGATGATCGGCTGGCCTCGGTCACGCTGATGGCCGCGCAGGTTGATTTTTCCGAACCCGGGGAGCTTGGCCTCTTCATCTCGGATGCACAGGTGGCGATGATCGAGGACATGATGGCCGAGACCGGCTATCTGGACGGGGTGCAGATGGCCGGGGCCTTCACGCTTCTGCGCTCGAAAGAGCTGTTCTGGTCGCGGCTCAACCGCGAGGCGATGCTGGGCGAGCGCGACGAGCCCAGCGATCTCATGGTCTGGAATGCCGACACAACGCGCATGCCATTCCGTATGCACTCGGAATATCTGCGCCAGCTCTATCTGGACAACGCCCTGGCCAGCGGGCGCTACCGGGTGGATGGTCAGGCGCTGTCGCTCAGCGACATCCGGGTCCCGGTGCTGGCGGTGGGCACCGAAAGCGACCATGTCGCGCCATGGCGCTCGGTCTGGAAGATCCATCATCTGACCAAGGGCGATGTCAGCTTCATTCTGCCCTCGGGCGGGCACAATGCCGGGATCGTGTCGGAACCCGGCCACCCGCGCCGCCGCTTTCGCCTGGAAACGGTGCGCGCCGACCAGCATCCGGGCGATCCGCAGGAATGGCTGGACCGTGTGGCCCCGCAAGAGGGCAGTTGGTGGCCGTCCTGGGCGGCGTGGCTCAAGGCCCGATCCGGCGCGCAGGAGGCCCCGCTGCCGCCGATGGGCCGCGCCGAGGCCGGTTTCGCGGTGCAGTGCGATGCGCCCGGCGATTATGTGCGGCAGCGATAGGGGCGCGCGATGCGGCTGACCGGAAAACGCGGCATCGTTGTGGGCATCGCCAATGAGCGTTCGATTGCCGCAGGTTGTGCGCGGGTCTTTGCGGCCGAAGGCGCGCGGCTGGCCATCACCCATCAAAATGACCGTGCCGCGCCGCATGTCGCGCCGGTGGCGCAGGCGCTGGGCGCCGAGATCACCGCACCGCTGGACGTGACCCAGCCTGCGCAGATGGATGCGTTCTTCGATCTTGTCGCCGAGCGTTGGGGCGGGCTGGATTTCCTGCTGCATTCCATCGCCTTCTGCCCGAAACCCGATCTGCAGGCGCGGGTCATCGACACCTCGGCCGGGGGCTTCGCGCTGGCCATGGACATCTCCTGCCATTCCTTCCTGCGGCTGGCGCAGCGGGCCGAGCCGCTGATGACGCAGGGCGGCAGCCTGATTACCGTCAGCTATTTCGGCGCCGAGAAGGTGGTGGACAATTACAACATCATGGGCCCCGTGAAGGCCGCGCTGGAGGCCGCGACGCGCCATGTCGCCGCCGAACTGGGCCCGCAGGGCATCCGCGCCAATGTCATCGCGCCGGGGCCTATCGAGACGCGCGCGGCCTCGGGCATCTCGGATTTCGCCGGGCTGATCGCCGATTCCCGCGCTCGCGCCCCGGGCCGCCGGGTGGTCACGATCGACGAGGTGGGGCAGGTCGCGGCCTTCCTGGCCTCGGACGCCGCCTCGGGGCTGACCGGCACGCTTACCCATATCGACGCAGGACGCCATGTCAGAATGTGATGCAACCGCCGCTTTGATCGAGAACCGCACGCTGGACGAACTCGCCGTGGGCGACAGCGCCGGGATCACCCGCGCGCTGACCCAGCAGGATATCGAGCTTTTCGCGGTCATGTCGGGCGATGTGAACCCCGCGCATCTGGACCCTGCCTATGCCGAGGGCACGCCCTTTCATCATGTCATCGCGCATGGCATGTGGGGCGGTGCGCTGATCTCGGCGGTGCTGGGCACAAGGCTGCCGGGGCCAGGCACCATCTGGCTGGATCAGAGCCTGCATTTTCGCGCCCCGGTGGCGCTGGGCGACCGGCTGACGGTGCAGGTCACGGTCAAATCGGGGGACCGCGACAAGGGCCACGTGCGGCTGGATTGCCTGTGCCGAAATCAGGGCGGGGCGACCGTGATCGAGGGCGAGGCCGTGGTGCTGGCCCCGCGCGAAAAGGTTCGGCGCAGCGCCCCCGCGCTGCCATCGCTGCGTCTGCACCATCCCGGCGCGCGGCTCGCGCTGCTGATCGAGCGCGCGCGCGCCCTGCCGCCGCTGCCCACCGCCGTTGTCCACCCCTGCGACGCGGCCAGCCTGACCGGCGCCTTGCAAGCCGCCGAGGCCGGGTTGATCGCCCCCCTGCTGGTGGGGCCGCGCGCCAGGATCGAGGCCGTCGCGCAGGAGGCCGGGCTGGCACTGGACGGCGCGCAGATCATCGATGCGCCCCATAGCCATGCCAGCGCCGAAGCCGCCGTAGGTGCCGTGCGCGCGGGTCGCGCCGGGGCGTTGATGAAGGGCAAGCTGCACACCGATGAGCTGCTCTCGGCGGTGCTGTCGCGCAGCGCAGGCCTGCGTACCGAACGGCGGCTGAGCCATGTCTTCACGCTGGATGTGCCAGGCCATCAGCGCTTGCTGCACATCACCGATGCCGCCATCAACATCGCCCCGGATTTGCCAACGCTGGCCGACATCGTGCAAAACGCGCTCGATCTGGTGCGCGCGCTGGGGGTCGAAACCCCGCGGGCGGCGCTGCTGTCAGCAGTCGAGACGGTGAGCGACCGCCTGCCCTCGACCCTGCTGGCGGCGGCGATCTGCAAGATGCATGAGCGTGGCCAGATAACTGGCGGGCAGATCGACGGGCCGCTGGCCTTTGACAACGCCATCTCGGCGGCGGAGGCAGCGGCCAAGGGCATCGCCTCGCCGGTGGCCGGGCAGGCCGATATCCTGGTGGCGCCGAACCTGGAAAGCGGCAACATGATCGCCAAGCAGCTGATCCATCTGGGCGGGGCCGAGGCGGCGGGCGTGGCGCTGGGCGCGCAGGTGCCGATCATGCTGACCAGCCGCGCCGACAGCGCCACGGCCCGCGTCGCCTCGGCCGCGCTGGCGCGCCTCATGGCAGCGCATCGAGCTGGTTAAATCTTAGGGGCATGCGCGGCGCTCCGCGATGATCGGTGACAATCCCGACACCGATGCCAGAGGTGCACGCGCGCAGGGCATACCGACGCTGCTGATCGGCGAGCACCGCGAGGCCGTCGCGCGCGATCCCGCCGGCCTGCTGGCTGTGCTTGGGCTGGGCTAAAGCCGCTTTATCGACAGCGTGTCGAAGGTTCGGGTGATGTTTTCCACGGCGCGGTCATAATCGCTCATGGCAAGACAGGCGATCAGCGCATCGACGATGGCAAGCTGCGCGATGCGACTGGTCATCGCCTCGGTCAGGAAGCGGGTTTCGCGGGCGGCCGTCGTCAGCACGATATCGCTAAAGCGCACGATCGGCGAGCGGCCGAAGCTGGTGATGGTGATTGTCGTCGCCCCGGCCTCTTTCGCCAGCCGGGTGGCGGCGAGGGTCTCATGCGTGCTGCCCGAATGCGAAACCGTCAGCGTGGTGATGTCCGGCGCGGTCTGCGCGGCGCTGATGGCCTGAACATGGCTGTCGGTCACCACCCGCGCATCCAGCCCGATGCGCAGCAACCGATAATGCGCGTCCTCGACCACCGGCGCGGCACTGCCGATGCCGTAAAGCTCCACCCGGCGGGCGGAGCGCATGGCATGAACCGCGCGCGCCATCGCGTCGGCATCCAGCACCTCCAACGTGTCGACAAGGGCCTGCGTATTGCTGGCGAATATCTTGTTCAGGATCGTGGGCGTATCGTCTCCGCGTTCCAGATCCTCATGGATGAACTGCACATACCTGACCAGATCCTGTGCCAGAAGGATCTTGAGCTGTTGGAACCCGCGCGTGCCGATCTGCTGGCACAGGGACACGACGCTGCATGCAGGCGCTGAAGGACACCGTTGACGCCTTTTCCGGAAGGTATGCTGTTTGCTCGAGACATGTCCTCGGTGATCCATCGGATGCAAAGGCTGTCTTGGTGATGACGCCCCCATCTGATGAAGCCTATCACTATCGCTCAGGGCGGGCTATTTCCACCACCGGCAGGAAAGTGCCCTGCACCGTATCGAAAGCCGCTGATCCGGGCCATCGGCCTGCGATGCGCCACGCTATCCGATCAACCTTTGTCACCGTCGCGCATTCTGCCTGACACGCAGCAAGGTGCCGCGCGGCGTCACCCGGAAACCGGCGCTGCGCCATCGCGGGGACCAAGACCCGGGGCGGATCGAGATCGCCGACGCACTGGCCGGTGGGAAGAGGCTCGCCCGGTGCGGTCCGGCGGCGGCATCTGCGGTCACAATCGCAAGGCGGCCCCGGCGGCGAAGGCCAGCGCCAGCATCGGCAGCGACCACAGGTGGAACTGGCCCCACAGGCCGGACTGCCGTACCAGCCGCAGGGCGATCAGATTCGCCAGCGACCCGATGGCGAGGCCGAAGCCACCGACGCTGACGCCCCAGGCCAGCGCGCGCCAGTCCTCGGTGAAGGGCGCGAGGAAAATGGCGGCCGGCACGTTCGAGATGACCTGCGACAGCGCCGCACCCAGCAGATAGGCCCCGCCCGGCAGGTCCAGCGCGGCCGGCACCGCCTGGGCCAGAACCGGCAGACGCGCCAGCAGGCCCAGATCGACGAACATCAGCACGAACACCGCCAGCAGCGGCCAATCGAGCCCGCGCAGCACCGCCCGATGCGCCAGCCCATAGCCCGCAATCACGGCGACGGCGCCGGGCAAGGCCAGCCCCGCGTTCACCAGGCCCAGGAACAGCGGATAGGCCGCCAGCGACACCACCGCGAGCCTGCGATCCAGCGGCAGCGGGCTGTCGGTCTGCGGGACCGTGATCGCCCGCGCGGCGAACCCCAGCGGCACCATCGCCAGCAGAAGCGCCAGCATCACCCCCGCAATCGGCAGCATCGCCAGCAGGAACTCGACGAACCCCACCCCCGAGACCTGCCACAGGAACAGGTTCTGCGGATTGCCCACCGGCGAGGCCGCCGAGCCCGCATTCACCGCCAGCGCCTGAAAGATCACCAGCCGCCCCACCGGCAGCGTCACCCGCCGCGCCAGCCCCAGCGTCAGCGGCACCGTGACGAACAGCGCCACATCGTTGGTCACCACCGCAGCCAGTGCCGCCGCGAACGCCACCAGCGCCACCGCCAGCCCCCGCTCGCTGCGCAGCCGCCTAACCAGTGCGCGCCCCGCCCGGTCGATGAGCCCGCTGATTTCCAGCCCGCGGCTGAGGACCATCAGACCCGCCAGCGCGCCCACGGTCTTCCAATCCACCAGTGCAGCCAGCCCTGCGGGCCCGCGCACCGCTTCGGCGGGCGCCAGCAGCAAAAGCACCGGCAAGGCGGCCAGCAGCACCAGCAGCAGCCACTCCGCGTGCAGCCAACGGCGGAACCGGTCCGTCAGCATCGCGGTGTAGACCTGCGGTGGAGCGTCAGTGCCGGAAGGGGCGGAAGGGGCGGAAGGGGCCAGGGCATCGGAGGAACTCAGGTCGGCAAATGGCTTTACATAACCAGAAATATAGTTATATTGGACCGATGACAACCGAGACATCTCATGCCCGCGCCCTTTCGGCCCTTGGCCATGACGCCAGGCTGTCGATTTTTCGGTTGCTGGTGCAGGCGGGTGAGGGCGGGCTGCGCGTGGGCGATATCGGCGCGCATCTGGACATGGCCCCCTCGACGCTGGCGCATCACCTCTCTGCGCTGGTGGATGCCGGGCTGGTTCTGCAAGAGCGGCAGGGGCGCGAGGTGTTCAACCGGGCGGACTATCCGGCCATGCGCGCACTTGTGGATTTCCTGACCCATGAATGCTGCGCGGGCGTCAGGCTGCACGCAAAGGGGGATGCGGCATGATGGGCCTCGTATCTCTTCAAATTAAATAACCAGACTTCTAGGATATTGGCCATGACAGAGACTTCATTGACCGCATCGCGCCGCAGGCCTGCACGCCTGCTCACGGCCTCGCGGCATCTCTGGCTGCACCAGCGGGTCTGGCTGGCGACAGTGCTGATCCTTGGTGTTCTTCTGGTGCTCGACCCGGCGCAGGCAAGCGACAGCGCCGTATTCGCGGGCAACGCGCTGCTGCGCACCGCGCCTTATCTGATCCTGTCGATTGCCATCGCGGCCTGGGCCGGGGCCACCGGCGCGGACAATCTGATCGCCCGGGCCTTTACCGGCGCGCCGCTGACCATGGTGGCGCTGGGGGCGTTGGCGGGGGCTGTCTCGCCCTTCTGTTCCTGCGGGGTGATCCCGCTCATCGCGGCGCTGCTGGCCATGGGGGTGCCGCTCTCCGCGGTCATGGCGTTCTGGCTGGCCTCGCCGCTGATGGATCCGTCGATGTTCGTGCTGACCGTGGGCGTGCTGGGCATGGAGTTCGCGCTGGCCAAGACGCTGGCGGCTTTCGGGCTGGGGCTTG
>PXES01000184.1 GCA_003564655.1 Paracoccaceae bacterium | reverse complement strand
TTGCCACGAGCAGGGCGCCACCCGCGCCACCCAGCCAGCTGACGGCCGAGACGCTCACTGCTGCGATCACGTTGAACGGCAGCAGCCCTTCGGTGCCGCCGCGCCACCAGTAGGTATGCACGAGCCCTTGTACGACGATGCTGAACAGGCCAGCGACCCCGCCAGCCGCGAGTGCACCCTGTTCGGGCCCGATCAGGCGAACCGCCCAAGGCTCCAGCAGAGTAAAGAATCCTGCCCCGGTGAGGATCGCCGAGACAAGGTTCAGCAGCAGCGTAAGCATTCTGATCTGGCTCATGTCGGCCTCCTCCGTCTTGTTGATTCCCGGCGCCAGTCAGTGTCGGCGCTTCCGTACCCCACCCTTGGTTGCCGGGGCGATGACCTCGATACAGGACCCCCGCCGACTCGGGGTGCATCGCAAGGTTGCGAAAAACAGGCGCCAAGCGTTGGGGTCGATGCCGCGCGCTGGCATCGGAACTCACGGTCTGCCGAGTTGCCGGATGAGCCCAGGCGGTAGTGGCGACCCGTCGCGCAGGATGCGCGCGATGCAGCTGTGGTTGGGCAGCCGCATCAGCGTTTGCGGGGCGACCTCGGGGCCGAGCCACTGCGCGAGGGTCGCGGCGTCCTTCGGCCCGACGCGGAAGTTGAACAGATTGCCGCTGTTACCGAGGATCGCATGGGCGACATCGCTGCCGCGCCCGTCGATCTGGGCGACGGACTGGTTGGCGAGCACCAGGCTGATCCCGTATTTGCGCAGCTCGGCCATGGCCTCGGACAGGACCGTGTGGGCGCCGAACGTGTGAAACTCGTCGAGAATGACGCGCGTGAGCGGACGCTCCGCCGCCGGCATGCGCGCCCGTGCCATTGCTGCAGCGAAGAGGCGAATGGTCACGATGCCGCCGAGGATCGCGGCATCCTTGCCGCCCACGAGCCCCTTGGCCAGGCTCACGAGTACGGTGCGCCCCTCGGCCAGCGCGCCGGGCAGATCAAGCGTCGTGTGCGGGGTGCACACGATCGGGCGCACCAGCGGGTTGCCCGCGATCTGGGCAAGCTTGCTGGTGATGTAGGGGGCGATGTTCTGCAGCGACGCATCGCCCCCGGCCTTGTGGGCGATATACTTCCAGAAGCTCACCACTTGAGGGTCGCTGCAGGTTTCGAGCAACTCGCGCCGGTATGCAGTGTCGCCGAAGACACGTTCGAGATCCAGAAGCGATGCCTCCGGCCCGCCCGCATCCATCAGCAGGAAGAGGGCCGATCGGAAGAAATTCTCGAACATAGGTCCGAAGGCCTCCGGATTGGCGCCGTAGACGGTCTTGAAAAGGTCGATGAGCTGGTTGGCGATGAAGTTGCGCTGGATTGCCGTATGCGGTCCCTTTACTTCGAGGATGTTGAGCGTGAACGGGGCCTCGAAATCCCCGACGTCGGCGATAATGGCCCGCTTCCGGACATGTGCCGGTAGCGCCGCCACCAACTCGGCGTGCAGATCCCCGTGGGGGTCAATGACCACCGTCGGCACGCCGGCCGCGGCGTCGGCCAGCGCGAGCCGCTTGAGCAGAGAGGACTTGCCGGTGCCGGTCTGGCCGACGACATAGGCATGTTGGCGCAGATCGTCGGCGGACACGCCTACAGCGCGGCCGATCTCGTCGACTCCAAGGGTCAGTGTGCTGCGCCGGGGCGGGCGCGGACGGCGCTGCGCCGCTAGCTCAGCGATGGCGGTCACCGCGCGCGGATGCACCAGTATTGCCGGGGTTGGCCGCCCGGGAAGGACCGCGCGCGACAGGTCGCCCCTGGTCGTGATCGGGCCCGTGTCGTTCAGCTCGGCGCCGAAGAGCAGCGACTGTGCCAGATGCGCCGTGGCCTGCCCGGCATCGCCCGCGCCGCGCACCGCGGCATCGATCTGCAGGACGCCCCCCTCGGCGCGCATCCAGCGCTCGACATGAGCAAGCGTGGCCATGGCGCGGTCGGAGATGCCGGAGGCGTGGGTTGCAGCGCGCAGCTTCTGCTGCGCCTCGGCCAGAAGGCGCAGCGTGTCGGCGGGCAGCGGCGCGGCGGTGACATCGAGGATCAGATCGGCCTCGACCCCGGCTTCGGTGAGGCCGATCAGGGCCTGATCGAGCGCGAGCGTCGGCGCATCGTCCGGGGGTAGGCAAAGCCCGCCCAGCGCCTCGGGCAGCACCGATAGCAAGGCTGGCCCGGTCACCGGCGCCGCCATCGCCGCGAAGACGTCGCAGCGCGGCGGGCGGAGCTGGGTCGCGCGGCCGGACAGGAACTCCCCGCATGGCGCGCCCGCCGCAAAGCCCGGCAGGGCGACACGCGCGAGAGCCTCGAGGCCGCGCTTGGTCAGGACCGGCGCATGCGGGGCCCCGGCGTCGCGCGCCGCAAGCGGGATCGTCACCGCCAGCGAAACCTCGAGGGGCTGGCTCTTTCGCAGCCTGTAGATCACCCGAACGCGGCGAACAGCGTCGGGGGCGGTGCCAAGCAGGCCGGTCAGCGCCGCTTCGCGACCCGGCAACGGAACGATCGCGGGCGCGGTGGCGGGGCGGAGCCACAAAGCGACATCGCGAAACTGCGGTGCGGTCGAACCAGCGCGCGCTCGCTGCGCGGCCGCGTCCGTGCACGTAGCATCGGCCGCGCCGTACGCACCGGCATGCTCCGTCATATACGACGTAAAGTACGGGGGGCGCTCGGTCATCGGGAACGCTCCTGCATCGAAAGCATGCTACCCGGGTCACGGTCGGTCGAGCGACCCGGATCGGCGCAGGCAGCGCGCAGGAGCGCATCAACGCATGCGCGCCGCCGCGCGAGCGCGAAGTCCAGATGCGGCGCCCGGCGAGCGAACTCAGCAAGTTCGGCACGCGCCGGGCAGGTCTGTACGGCAGGGGCCTCGATGCGGTCGTCGCTGGCCATGGGCGTGCTCCTCGCTGCTGCTTCGCTCGGTCCGGGCCCTCGCACCCGTCAGGTCGGCGCATGGGGTGGAACGAGGGCACGATTAGCATGAGCGGTCCGTGCACGCAGAAGCGGCAAGGTTGCGGAACCCAAGATCAGCCTGTCAGATAAAAGCGCGCCCCAGGCGGATATTAGTTTCGGCGCTCGTTCGCTTGTACGATCTGCAAGTGCTGGCCCACAGCTGAGGTATCATCTCAGCGCGATAAAAAGCCGGACATGGCCTACCCGGCGCCACTCGAACATGCGATGGGATGCGTGTGAGCGAACGAGTGCTGGTACAGAAATGCGCACCGGTGCCAAGTGGAAACCCTGGAAACCCCAGGTGGAAACCCGAAATTTTCTCCTGACGCTAGCGATTTAACGCGCCTAAGCCCCCCGCATACACCCAGCGCCGGGAAGGACCCGTGCGAGGGCCTGAGGGTGGATGCATTCACGCTCGTCGCGGTAAACTGTCAGAGACGCTGCGTCGAGCGAGGCTTCCAGACCCCGACCTGCGGATGAGCAGGCTTCCATTACATCGGCGTCGCCGATAGGGTGCCGAAGTTGTTGACCGATCCCTGATGCATCCTGCGGTCGAGAAACAACTCGTCACATCAAATCGGACCTGCGTAAGTCTTGCTCTGTAACCATGCCCCGGTCGAGCAACTCCCTCAATTTCGCAGGTGGAGCGGCGCTGGGTGGAACATATCTGCCGTTCGTGATCCAGCCTGCCAGTTGCGACAGTTGTTCCTCCAGCGACGCAGCGGGCACCGCGGTGTCGGTCGAGCGCCTTGGCGTTCTCCTCCCCGCTCCATCCTGATTCCTGGCCCAGCGCTCCATGAAGCGATCCAGTGCCTTGGGCCCATCTGGGGGGCTTGGGTGAACCTTTCGGCTTTCTCGAGCCGCCTGCACAATCGCTGCCTCGCTCAGCCCGTGTCTTTCCATCCAGCTGGCGACATGGGCCCGCGCAGACTCCTTGGCCCACCAATGGGAAAGCCGGCCCGAGGGATCAAGCCCGAGCGCCCGAACGACCTTCTCAAGAAGGTCGGAACCGCCTCCCGGGTCGCGCACGCCGTCCTCCTTTAGAGATTCCATTACAGGGTTAGTCGGCAAATTTTGCCGCCGACTTTCGGGTTTTCTTGCCGTAGACTCGGCTTTCCGTTGACCGCTACCCGATACTTCGAATCGATCTTCAAACGGGAACAGATATCGCGTCGCTTCCCGCTTGTGTTTGCCGCCGGTGCCCTTGATGCGGCGGATCAAGCCCAGCGCCTCGAGCCTCGCCAAGTGGGTGCGCACGCTACGCTCGGACATGCAGGCGTCGGCCGCCAGGCGTGCGTGCGAGGGAAAGCATCCAAATTTGGGATTATGCCGTTCTGCCAGACAGAAAAGAACCGTTTTTGTCGCCGGTTTCAGATGGCACTGCTTGAGGGCCCACGAGGTAGCTTCGAAGCTCACGCGCCTTCCCCCGTTTTCTCGAAAGCGAGCCAGTAACGGCCTTCGGTATCGCAGCGCGAGATTTTGCCTGCCGTTTTTATACGCGCGAGCAATTCCAGAAGGTGAGCTTCGCTGATCGCCAGATCTTCGGCGAGTTGCTTCAAGGCAAACCTGCACCCTTTGTCCGGGCAGTGCCGATCAGCCAGTGCGATGAGCACCATCCGCTGGTCCAGCGGCAGGTCTCGTTGCATCGCAGCCCAATGGACAGCCATGTGACTCATGCCGGACCGCCCCTTCTGCTACTGCTGACCTGCGCCGCAGGCACGCTCCAGAGCGTCCGGGCTGCCGGCAGTGCAGTGGTTCTCAATATGCGCGGACGCATGTCTACAACCGCGCCCTACGCGTCCTCGGGGCGACAGGCTTGCGGTCGGCGTGCGCTTCGCGCTGGGCAAGCCAGTCGCGGATGGCCTCGACGCGATAAAAAACTCGCTTCCCGAGCTTCAAATGCGGCGGTGCGTTGCGCATCTGCCTGTCGCGTTGGCAGGTGCGCAAGGACACCCCACGGCGGGCGGCATATTCCTTCTCGGAGATGAAACCCTCGAGGAAATCGGCGGGCGGGGCGACGGTGGCGCCCCTCTCGGCGCCTCCGGGTGCAAAGGGCTGGGTCATCGGCGTCTCCTTCGTGCCAGGCGACGCAACGCGACGCCGGTCCACGAAAGGTGCCGATGTTGGAGTGCCGGAAAAAGCTGCCGGAAATTAATATTTCCGGCACTTCGCGTTCGGGTGTCCCAATGAGCGCCACGTATCCCGAAGATACCCTGAGATGGTTTTCAGTGTGGGGCATTGGCGCTTCGGATACGTGGACGCGTACCACTGTTCCAGCGCGCGGCTTTCTGCCGTGAGATTTGAAGCCGTTTCGCCACATTCAGATCGTCTGAGGAATTCCGCGAGGATAATCTCTCTGCCTAATGTGGGTCGGCCCGGCATGCCGGTAGGCATGTGATCTTCGGCACCTGGCGGCAGGATATGGATGTCGTGCACGACGTTCGCGCCTACCTTGGCGGTGCCAGTGCCGGAGTCAGAAACACGCAACTTCCGCCACGCGCGAGCAGGGATCGCTTTCCATGGGCCGAAGGGTGGGTCTTCTTGTCCGAAGGCTTCCAGTTCGCCCGCCTCCAGCATCGCATGCAACGTATCATGCATTTTTTCCCAAACTTCTTGCGGACGGGGCGAGCGCGGCATCGCCCTGATAATGGAGGCATACTTGGCCTTCGCGGCTCTCCATTCCGATCGTGTCTTGTTCACGCGGCTCGGTTGTTCCGGCAGCGTCGCGTTCTCGAGTGCGTTCTCGGCGCGCGCGAGCTCTTCCCACATCTTGGCAGGCAATAACTCCCGCATTGCCTGTTCAAGGGGCAGGGCGGCGGACGGCGGGCCATAGGGCTCCTCATCGGTCATGACTGCCCATTATCCCGTTCGTCATTTCTCTCTGGTAATGGCTGCAGCACGAAATCTCCGACTGTCTCTGCGGCCTTGCGCAGCGGGTCGTCGAACAGATGCGCGTATCGCTGGGTGGTCTGGACCTGCGTATGGCCGAGCATCTGGCCGATCAGGGGCAGTGATGCGCCCGCCGACACGAGGATGCTGGCGAAGGAATGGCGGATGTCGTGGATCCGGACATTGGGCTGGAACTCGGTCTTCGGGTTGCCCTTGCGGTCGAGGTCCGGCTTGCCCTTGGCGTCTAGCACCGGCACCTCCGCGCCGAGCCCCGCCCTGCGGCAGACCGAGACCCATGTGCGCTTCATGTCGGTGAGCGGCTTGCCGGTCGGGCCAGGGAAGACATAGGCGCTGGGCGGCATGCCCTCGGCGTCGGCCTTCGACTTGGCGGCGGCCTTCATCTCGACCAGCAGCTGCACCGCCGGGCCCGAGAGCGGGACGCGGTGCAGCTTGCGCTGCTTGGTGTGCGCGGAGGGCTTGGTCCAGACGCCATTCTCGAGGTCGAACATCTCCCATGTCGCGCCCAGCACCTCGCCGCGCCGCGCGCCGGTCAGCATCAGAAGCTTGATCGCATTCGCGGACATCGGCTCGGAATGATCGTTCAGGGCGCGCGCCAGTGCGGCGATCTCGGTGCGGTTCAGATAGCGGTTCCGCTTCTCCTCCTCGTTGCGTCGCACGCCCGAGGCGGGATTGTCGTCGCGCCATTTCCAGCGGATCGACAGATTGAACGCCTTGCGCAGGACTTCGATCGTGCGGTTGGCACGCACTGGCGTGCCGCGGATTTCGGTAATGTCGCGGTGGAGAGCATCGATATCGTCATGGCTGATCTGGGCCACCTTCATCTTGCCGAAGCGCGGCAGGATGATCTTCTCCCACATCATGCGCTCGTCGGCCTGGCTGCGCTCGGCCTTCTTGGGCAGGTGCTCGCGGGCGTAACGCTCCCACATCTCCTGCCCCGTCGGCGCCTCGCGCTGCGCCTGCCGCTCGCCCATCGGGTCATGGCCGAGATCGACCTCGCGCTTCATGTCCTTCGCGGTCTGGCGCGCGGCGGCCACTGTCCAGTCTGGCCAGGAGCCGATGGTGATGCGGCGCTGCCGTCCCTCGGCGCGATAGTCCAGGACGAAGGACTTGGCCCCGCCCGGCGTCACCCGCAGGGCGAACCCCTT
>PXES01000212.1 GCA_003564655.1 Paracoccaceae bacterium | reverse complement strand
GGAACGATAGATCACCAGTTCACTGTGATCTTCCGAGTGTTTTGCGAACCCCACGATAACATATCTTCCCCCCTTGAAATGTGTGCATGTCTTTCCGATCAACGCGTTCATTGCTGCATTCTCCGGTCACGGCGTTCTCGTAATTCAGGGTAGTCCGAACGCGCGCCAGCTTCTACCCGGCCGAGCGTTCAGTGGACAGATTGAACCGCATCAGAAGCTTGAGGCTGAGCCCTGATCCGTTCCGGAATGGGGGGTGGTTTGATGCAGATTCCGAACGAATTGGCAACAACGCGCCTGCCGACAGCTCTTGGAGTTGCGATCACAGGGGGCAGTCGCGCTGCTTGGGCGGTGGTGTGGCACATGCCCATGTGTCCAGCGCAAACACTGATCAAGGTGAAGTTTTGGTCGACAATCTTTGGTTTTTATACCAATTACAGGCGAACTTGGTTAAGATAGGTTCACCTTTTAGTTGTGCAAACCCTGCACTTGATCCGGAACCACATGCTGGAAGGAGCCTAGCATGTACTTTGAAGATATCAGCAATAGCGTCAGAAACCGTTTTGTTGCGCCGATCGCACATCAGATCTGGGATATGAAGTATCGCCTGCGACGCAACGGGATCGTCCTGGAACACAATGTGGACGACACCTGGATGCGCGTCGCCAAAGCAATTGCGCACCCCGAGGGCGTGAGCACCGCTCCTTTTTGGGAGTCGCAATTCCTTGGGATCCTCGATGATTTCCAGTTCCTGCCCGCTGGACGTATCCTCGCAGGTGCGGGAACTGGTCGAAAAGTCACTCTGATCAATACTTTCGCCATGCAGACGATTCCCGACTCGATTGAAGGGATCTGCGACACACTGAAAAATGCTGCGCTGACGATGAAGATGGGGGGCGGTCTCGGATACGACTTCTCGACCATCCGTCCGAAAGGTATGCTTGTCGCGGGCCTCGACTGCCCTGCGGCAGGGCCGCTGTCTGCCATGGATATCTGTGATGCCATGTGCCGCATGCTGGTCGAAGGAAGCGGACGGGGTGCGATGATGGGGACCTTGCGCTGCGACCACCCGGACATCGAGGCCTTCATTGATGCCAAGACCGACCGCACGCGGCTGCGCAATTTCAACCTATCGGTTCTGGTCACCGATGCATTCATGGCGGCGCTGGAAGCCGATGCCGACTGGCCGCTGATCTGGCAGGGCGAGACCGTGCGCGTCGTAAGGGCCAAAGCACTTTGGCGGCAGATCATGGAACGCACCTATGCCAGCGCGGAACCCGGCGTGCTGTTCATCGACCGCATGAATGCGCGCAACCCGATGGTCTGGGCGGAAACATTGTGCACAACGAACTCCTGTGCCGAGCAACCGTTGCCGCCGAACGGAAGCTGCCCGCTGGGATCCTTCAATCTCGCGCAGCTGGTCACGGATCCCTTCACGCCCATGGCACAGCTCGACCTCGACCGGTTGCGCCAGATCGTACCGGTCGCCGTGCGGTTCATGGACAATGTGATTGATGTCTCTGACTACCCGATCGAGGCGCAGCGGGTTGAGGCCCTGGCGAAGCGGCGGATCGGCCTTGGCGTGACTGGCGTCGCCGACGCACTGGCGATGATCGGACTTGTCTATGGCGAACCAGAGGCGGCGGCGGCGCTCGAGACCTGGCTTTCAGAGATCCGCCGCTGTGCACTCGAGGCGTCAATCGCGCTCGCCAGGGAGAAAGGGCCGTTTCCCGCTTTCGAGGCAACGTCGTACCTGGCCACCGAGGCGATGGCATGGATAGACGACCGCCTGAGAAGCGAGATCGCAACTCACGGTGTGCGCAACGCCGTGCTGACCACCATCGCACCGACAGGAACGACATCAATGTTCGCGAACAATGTATCCTCTGGCATAGAGCCGATTTTTGCGGCCTCTTATTGCCGTCGGGTCACCCAGCCTGACGGGTCACATGTGACCGAAGAGGTCGTGGATCATGCAGTGTCGCTGTGGCGGCAGTCGCGGGGCACCAGTGCCCCCCTGCCCCCTGCTTTCGTGACGGCGATGGATCTCGACCCAGAGGCTCACATCCGCATGCAGGCGGCCGCCCAGCGTCACATCGACAGCGCCATTTCCAAGACAGTCAATTGTCCGGAGGACATTTCCTTCGACGCCTTCGAGAACATCTATCTCTCGGCATATCGTTCAGGCTGCAAGGGCTGCACGACGTATCGACCGAATGATGTGACGGGGTCGGTGCTGAACACATGACAGCATGTCAGCGAATGACGCGCCTCGGCCTTGGCTCTGACCTGTTAGAAGAATGTTAGCGATAGTGCGAATAGTATTCCCGTCAGGTACAGATGGGGGCACGTTCGACATGAGACTTTACGCATGTGCCGGGTCAGGGAATTGCATGAAACCCTGGCTGGCACTCAATCAGCTGCGACTGGATCATGAGCTGATCCTGATAAATGTGCTGGAAGGTGAGCAGCGCAGCGCACCCTTTCTCAACGTCAACCCGCTTGGTGTCGTGCCCTGGCTTGTCACGGAAGAAGGGCGCGGTATCGGCGAAAGCAATGCAATGCTCTGGTATCTGGCTGAAGGTAGTCATCTCATGCCCGCGACACGGGCTGACCGGGCAGAAGCCTTGCAGTGGATGTTCTTTGAGCAGACCAGATTGGAGCCTTTCATCTCGCCCGCGCGGTTCTTCACGACGATCCTGCCGCAGGGACGCGAAGCGCGCTCGGGTGATATCGCGACCTGGCAAGATCGCGCGCGCCCTGGGCTTGCCCGGCTGGATCGTCACCTGACAGACAGGGAATTTGTCTTGCGTTCCGGGTATTCCATTGCGGACATTGCCCTCTTCGGATACGTTCATGTCGCTGCTGAAGCCGGGATAGACTGCGCGGACTATCCGCAAATCGCACGCTGGGTTGATCGCGTCTCGCTGACGCCAGCTTTCCAGCCTCTCGAAGCGCTTGGTCAAGTAGCTGCTTATCCCGCATGATGTTCGCAAGCCCAAGGCGTGGCAGAGATGATGGCCAGAATTGAAGCAGAGGAAAGCGACGTCGCATCTGCAAACATGACGCCGGTTGATGGTTTCGACATCGTTCGCCGCCTGAAGGTGCCGGTCTGGGTTTTCGATATCGACAGGTCCCGCATCGCGTTCGCCAATGAAGCCGCCTGCACACTTTGGCGCGCGCCCGCCGAGGAGGCGCTTAGGGCGCGCGACCTCGGGGCCGACATGTCCGTGACAGTGGCCGATCGGCTGAAGCAGTATCAGTCCGATTTCATTGCCTCGGATGCCACTTTTTCTGAACTCTGGACGCTTTATCCGGGCGGTGTGCCCAAGAGTGTCATGGTGGAATACAGCGGCTACGCATTGCCCGACGGGCGGATGGGCATGTTATGCGAGGTCACGGCCGAGGCGGGGGTCGAAACGGAGCCGCATAACCTGCGCAGCGCAGAGGCCGTTCTGCATACTGACGTGATCATCGCTCTTTTCAGCGCGCAAGGTGATCCGCTCTACCTCAACCCCGCCGCCAGAAGCGCCTTGCCGACAGGCATTCAAACGCTTGCTTCGCTTTTTTTCGATGTGTCGGATTTCGACTTGTTGGAAAGCCAGGTGCAAAAGAATGGCGAGGCTCATTTCGTCACGCGGATAAGTCTGAGCACTGGTGTTCGCTGGATCGATCTCTCCGCCCGATCCTGTCTCGATGCTGCAACAGGTTGCCCGGCTATTCTGCTGACGGCCATTGATGTGACAGAACTGATGGATGCGCGCGAAGCCGCAGAGACCGCGAATCTTGCGAAATCGAAGTTCCTTGCAAATATGAGCCATGAAATCCGGACGCCTCTTAATGGCGTTCTGGGCATGGCGGATCTTTTGGCGGAAACAAATCTCGGCGAAGATCAGAAGGCCATGCTGGCAACTATCCGAGACTCTGGCTGGAGCCTCTTGACCTTACTCAATGACATTCTCGATCTGGCGCGGGTCGAATCCGGTAAGCTCGAGCTGGAGCGGAGTCCGTTTGACCTGTCCAACCTGATTGACCGGCTTGCCTCTTTGCATGCACCAAACGCGCGCGCCAAGGGTGTCGATCTGAGGTTTCATTATACACAGGGCCTCGGCACGCATCGTCTCGGGGATGAGACCCGCGTCATGCAAATCCTGCACAATCTTGTCGGCAATGCGATCAAATTCACTGAGCAAGGCGTTGTATCGCTCTCGATCCTTGCCAGCGATCCGCAGGAACTGCGATTTACGATCTCCGACACTGGCATCGGTATGTCTCGGGAGCAGCAGGACCGCATTTTCAACGAATTCGAACAGGCTGAGGCGGGGACTGCGAGACGCTACGGCGGCAGCGGGCTGGGCATGACAATCGTGCGGAGACTCGTGGAGTTGATGAATGGTGAGATAAGGATTGAAAGCAAACCCGGCGAGGGGACCGTCGTCGAGGTCATTGCCCGGCTACCGGTCATTTCGGACCCCGTCATTCCCGCGCCGAACCTGTCCGCCGAAAGCCGACCGGATATTGCTGGTCTGCACGGGCTGCGCGTTCTGGCCGCTGACGATAATGCCACAAATCGATTGATCCTGACGGCGATGCTGGCGCAGCTCGGCATAGACGTGCGCTTGGCCGAGAACGGCATGGAGGCATGCAACCTCTGGCGCGCGGAAACCTTCGATGTGATGCTCCTCGACATCTCGATGCCGGTGATGGACGGGGTTGAAGCCCTTCGTGCGATGCGCACCGAAGCTGTTCAATCTGGTCGGCCGTTGCCCGTCGCCATTGCCGCAACGGCCAACGTCATGACAGATCACGTTGCGCAATATTTCGCAGAAGGCTTCGAGGATACGCTTGCCAAACCGCTCAATCGCAAACAGCTCGAAGATGTCTTGATACGCAATCTGGCTTCAACAAGAAGTATAGTGCCGTAAAACCCCGTTGGAGTTCGCAAGGCCCTGGATCAGGCCGTTGCGCGCGCGGATGCGAGGGGCTGCTGCGCGCATGGTCCGCCATGACGCTGTTTGCGGAAAAAGAGAGGAAACGGGCCCTCTCGGGGGCGGCTCATTGCGGTTGATCCGGCACGGTGCAGCAAGGTTCGGGCGACCGACGGACGGCCGGAAAAGCGGTCTGTGAAGCGGCGCATTCTGGCAACGCCGTCAGACGACGAAAGCCTGTGTTCCGGGGCGATGCGCCTCGCGTGGAATGGGCAAGGCGAACCGCCGGGGGGCAGTCATGGCGGCGGATAGGCTGATTGATTGAAGAATTCTGCCGTCTGCGACCTTACGGCATCATGACTGCTGTGCAAACCGGGCGTGACGGCCAATTTGCCCCGCGCATAGCTCCTTGATTCGAGATCATCTGGCTGCATCGCGCCATGCAATGATGCTGATCAACGGGCAGATGGGCCATCCAGGCTATACTTGTCTGGTGTTCGCCGCGTTCGAGAAGACCGTCCGACCACACCAACCGCGACAGCAAACGACCAAGGCTTGGGGGGATGCATGGAAGAATGTGGCGACCAGATCATCCGTTTTGATGACCTTGCAAGGGGCGATGTCGCGCGTGTGGGAGGCAAGAACGCGTCGTTGGGCGAGATGGTGCGCCATCTCGGCGCGCGCGGGATCGATGTCCCGCCGGGTTTTGCGACCACGTCACATGCATATTGGCAATTCGTCGATGCAGGTGGCTTGCGCGGCACTGTCGCCAGCGCATTGCAGGCGATGCATGATGGCAAGGCGACGCTTGCTGAAACCGGCAAGACCCTGCGGGAGGCGTTCCTGTCAGCCGACTGGCCACAGCAGACAGAGGACGCGATCCGTGCCGAATATGAGGCGCTGTGCACGCGCATCGGGCGCAAGGATGTCGATGTGGCGGTGCGCTCTTCCGCGACAGCCGAGGATCTGCCGGATGCCAGTTTCGCGGGCCAGCAGGAAACCTTTCTGAATATCCAGGGGCCAGAGGCGCTGCTGAATGCCTGTCGGCGCTGCTATGCGTCGCTATTCACCGACCGGGCTATCAGCTACCGCGAGGCGAAGGGGTTCGACCATCTGAAAGTTGCGCTCTCGGTCGGGGTGCAGGTGATGGTGCGGTCCGACATCGGTGGCTCGGGCGTGATGTTCTCGATTGATACGGAAACCGGGTTCGACCGCGTGGTGGTGATTGATGCAGCCTGGGGGCTGGGCGAAACAGTGGTGCAGGGCATCGTGGACCCGGATGAATATCAGGTGTTCAAGCCGCTTCTGGCACGCAAGGGCGTTGTGCCGATCGTCGAAAAACGCCTTGGTGCCAAGGCCAGCAAGATGATCTATGCCCGCGCGGGCGAAGGGACGACGCGTATTGTGCCGACCTCCAAAGCCGAGCGCGCTGAGTTTGTGTTGAGTGAGCCCGAGATTGTCCAGCTCGCCCGCTGGGCCTGCGTGATCGAGGAACATTACGGCTGCCCGATGGACATCGAATGGGCCAAGGATGGCGAAACCGGGGCGCTGTTCATCGTGCAGGCGCGACCCGAAACCGTGCAGTCGCGCCGCGAGGCCGGGGCCTATCGAAGCTACAGCGTGACCGGGACTGGTCGCAAGCTGGTCACCGGCCTGAGCATTGGCGACGCCGCCGTGGCGGGGCATGTCTGTCTGCTCGATAGCCCGCAAGAGATTGACAGGTTCGTGGATGGTGGCGTGCTGGTGACTGGCAACACGGACCCCGACTGGGTGCCGATCATGAAGCGCGCCTCGGCCATTGTCACCGACCGGGGTGGGCGCACCAGCCATGCCGCCATTGTCAGCCGCGAGTTGGGCCTGCCCGCCATCGTGGGGGCAGGCAATGCCACCCATGTCTTGCATGACGAGCAGGAAGTCACCGTCTCCTGTGCCGAGGGGGATCAGGGCTTTGTCTATGAAGGAACTGCGCGGATCAGCGAAGACATACTCGATCCGGCCGCCGTGCCCGAAACCCGCACCGAGGTGATGCTGAACCTTGCCAATCCGGCTGCGGCCTTTCGCTGGTGGCGCCTGCCGGCCGATGGTGTGGGATTGGCGCGCATGGAATTCGTGATCAACAATCATGTGCG
>PXES01000126.1 GCA_003564655.1 Paracoccaceae bacterium | reverse complement strand
TCGGCGCGCCCGTGGACCGCCCGCAAGTGCTGGAGACGACCGCGCTCGGGGCGGCCTGGCTTGCAGGCATGCGCGCAGGCGTCTGGCCGGGGATGGACGCGTTCGCCAAGGGCTGGGCGGTCGAGCGGCAATTCACCCCGGCGATGGAGGAAGGCACCCGCAACGCCCTCTATGATGCCTGGACGCGTGCGGTGCAGGTGGTCCTGGCCGCATGGGGCGGCGGAGGCGGGGGCGATATCTCAAGGCCTGAAGAAGTGCCCGCGCGGGTGACACCCGGCAGCCCATGCCCCCGCTCGCGGGCGAGAGTGGTTGCCGTCGAAATACAAGGGCCCGTCCCGCGCGCCCTGTTCACACGCGCTCCGGTCGATCCGCTCGGGGCATTTCCTCTGTAAGGTTCGCCCAAAGCGCCCTCGGGCCGTGCACACCCACCCTTGCACGCCCCGAGGGCGCTTTGCGCGCAGTTGCGTGCGGCGGCATAGCGGCTGCCGATGGGTCGTGATCAGCCCGATGTCGTATCAGAGCCCGAGGCGCATCTGTTGAAGCGTGTGGCCGCACCCCGGTCGCGGCCATTGGCCGTATGCCGAAACGCCGCTTTCAGTTGTTCCCGAAAATCGAGCCCAGCACGCCGCGGATCGTGTCCTCCAGCGTTGCCCCCGGCGTCCTTGACGCACCCGCGCCCGGCGCGGATTGCGACGGTGCAGGTTGCGCGGGGTCTGACCGGGGGGGCTCGAGCGCCGGGCGCTGCGGTTCGATCATCGGCAGCGGGCGCGGGGTCATGTCGCGCGTCACCCGGCTCATCCCCTCGCGCCAGATCTCGGCTGGCAGCCCGCCCCCGGTCACGCCCTGAAGCGGCTGGTTGTCGTCATAGCCCATCCAGACGCCAACGACATGATCCGCGGTGTAGCCGATGAACCACGCGTCGCGCGCCGCCTGCGTGGTGCCGGTCTTGCCCGCCACCTCCCAGCCATCGAGACGGGCGCGCCCGCCGGTTCCCTCGGCCACCACACGGGTCAGCATCCAGGTCAGCGTCTGGGCCGAGCGCTCCCCGATCACCCGGTCGCCGACCCCGCTCGACGCCGAGAAGAGCGGCGCGTCATCGCCCAGAAGCGTCAACTCGGAGATGCCGAAGGGCCGCACGGCCTGCCCGCCATTGAGGATGCCCGCATAGGCCGCTGTCATTTCCATCAGCGTCGCCTCGGACGCGCCGAGCGCCAGCGCAGGCCCCTCGGCCAGTTCGCTGTGCAGGCCGAACTGGTTGGCCACTCGACGCACCTCGTCGCGGCCCATCGCCTCGGAGACGCGCACAGCGGGGGTGTTGAGCGAGCGCGCCAGCGCCTCGGTCAGGGTCACGATGCCGTGGAACTGGTTATCGTAATTACGTGGCGACCATGGTCCCGAGCCGGGAATATTGATCGTCAGCGGCGCATCCTCGACCAGGTCGAAGGGCTCGAAGCCATACTCCAGAGCCGCCGCATACAGGAACGGCTTGAAGGACGACCCCGTCTGCCGCATCGCCTGCGTGGCGCGGTTGAACCCGCCGACCGACGCCTGCCGCCCGCCGACGATGCCCCGTACTGCCCCGTCCGCCGACATCACGACCACAGCGACCTGCGCCTCGGACCCCTCGCGCACGCGGGGGTCGAAGACATGGGCCACCGCGTCCTCTGCGGCCTCCTGGATGCGCGGGTCGAAGGTGGTGCGGATAAGCACATCCTCGGTCGTGTCGCGGGTCAGGTAGGCGGGGCCGGACTGCATCAGCCAGTCGGCGAAATGGATGCCGCGCTGCGCCTCGGCCTGCTCGGACAGGGTGGCGGGGAAAGAGCGCGCCTCGACCACCTCGTATTCGGTGAGATACCCTTGCGCGGCCATCAGGTTGACCACGACATTGGCCCGCGCCTGCGCGCGCTCCAGATTGCGCGTCGGAGCGAAGGTCGACGGCGCGACCAGCAGCCCGGCCAGCATCGCGGCCTCGGCCGGTCCGACCTCGGTCGCCGAGCGGCCGAAATAGCGCTGCGAGGCGGCTTCGAATCCGCGGGCGCCTGCACCGAGAAAGGCACGGTTCATGTAGATGGTCAGGATCTCGTCCTTCGAGAACGCGGCCTCGAGCGCAAAGGCGTAGGGCAGCTCGCGGATCTTGCGCCAGACCGTGCCACGGCGGCAGTCAGCCTCGTAGGCGGCCTCGGATTCCCATTCCGACGGGTCGAAGGGCACACCGAGGCACAGGAGTTTCGCGACCTGCTGGGTGATCGTGGACCCGCCCGCGCCCGAGAAGGGCGAGCGCCCGGCCGCCATGTTCGAGCGGATCGCGCCCGCAATCCCGCGCGGGCTGACGCCGAGATGGCTGTAAAAACGCCGGTCCTCGGTCGCGATGATCGCGTTGCGCAGATGCGGCGAGACGGTGTCGGCAGTGATCACCCCGCCAAAGGTCTCGCCCCGCCAGGCGAACACATTACCCCCGCCATCCATCATCGTGACCGACCCGCGCGCCCGGGCGTCCAGCAGGTCGTTGAAGGGTGGCAGATTGACGTAGAAATACCCCGTGGCGAGTGCCAGCAGCAGCGCCACGGTCATCCCCATCCGCCACGTCACGCCCCAGATGATGCGCCAGAACAGGCGCACTGTCCCGGTTATCAGCCGCACGAAGATGTTGCCGCCACCCTTGTGTTTGCGCGTGCGGCCGCCCGAGGACTTGCGTTTCGGGGCGGGGCGGGGCTTGCGGGCGGGTGCGCCCCGGCGCCGGTCCGCGACCAGCTTGCGGCTGCCCTTGGGAGTGCTGTTCATCGCCTTGCCTTCGATTCGCCCCATGCCAGAGATGGCACGCCGGATGGCGCGCAATGTCGCCAAACGCGATCGGAACTCTTGCCTCTGGCAGGGGTTTTGCCATTCCCGCGCGTGAATTGCCATGCATTTCCGCCCGGCTGGAGGGTTTGTGACCCGTCTGCACGATCCGCCACCTGATTAAATAACAGGCAATGACTAAAAATCTTGCACAATAATTTCCACTTTCCTGCCGCCGCCCGGTCACGCGTTTGCAAATTGTTGAGACTCGGCCGCCTGCGACCCCTGATGAGCGCCGTGCGATGTTGTGAAGACGCGCTCTGGAGAAAGGGGACGACCGGTGAAATACATCATAGCGGCAATCAAACCGTTCAAGCTTGAAGAGGTCCGCGAAGCGCTGACAGCGATCGGCGTGCGCGGGATGATGGTGACCGAAATCAAGGGGTTCGGCGCGCAATCGGGCCACACCGAGATCTATCGCGGCGCCGAATATGCGGTCAATTTCGTGCCCAAGCTGAAGCTCGAGATCGGTGTCAGCGACGCCATGGCCGATCAGGTGGTCGAGACGCTTCAGAAGACCGCCCGCACCGACAAGATCGGCGATGGCAAGATTTTCGTGCTCGATCTGGCCGCGGCCACCCGGGTCCGGACGGGTGAAACCGGGGATGACGCGCTCTGAGAGCGCGCGCAGGGACAATTCAGAGAGGATAGACGCAGATGCAACTGAACAAGATACTTCCCCTCGCGGCGGTCGCCGTGCTGCTGCCGACCCTGGGCATCGCCCAGGACGAGGTAGCCGAGGCGGCAAACTCGGTCGAAACGCTGAACGCCGAAATGGTGTTCATCTTCAACTCGCTGCTGTTCCTGATCGGCGGTTTCCTGGTGTTCTTCATGGCCGCCGGCTTCTGCATGCTGGAAACCGGTCTCGTGCGCTCGAAGAACGCCACCATGCAGGCCACCAAGAACGTGGCGCTGTTTTCGCTGGCCGGGATCGCTTATTTCATCGTCGGCTTCAACCTGATGTATCCGCTGGGCGACTGGGTGATCGAGGGCTGGCTGGGTGGCGTCTCGCCGACCGTGCTGGAACCCGTGGGCGTGCCGTTCGATGAGCTTGACGACGTCGAATACGCCTCGATCGGGTCGGACTTCATCTTCCAGCTGATGTTCTGCGCGGCGACCGCCTCGATCGTCTCGGGGGCTGTGGCAGAGCGGGTCAAGCTGTTCCCGTTCCTGATCTTCGTGGTCGTGCTGACCGGGATCCTCTACCCGATCCAGGCGTCCTGGAGCTGGGGCGAAGGCTTCCTCGACGAGATGGGCTTCTCGGACTTCGCGGGCTCGTCCATCGTGCACGCGGCAGGCGGTTTCGCAGCACTGGCCGGGGTGATCGTGATCGGGTCGCGCTACGGCAAATATGGCGCGGATGGCAAGGTCACGGTGATGCCGGGCTCGAACCTGCCGCTGGCAACGCTGGGGATGTTCATCCTGTGGCTGGGCTGGTTCGGCTTCAACGGCGGCTCGCAGCTGGCCATGGGCACCGTCTCGGACGTGGCCGATGTCAGCCGCATCTTCGCCAACACCAACACGGCAGCTTCGGGCGGTGCAGTCGCGGCGCTGATCCTGTCGACCATCCTCTACAAGAAGCCTGACCTGACCATGGTGCTGAATGGCGCGCTGGCCGGGCTGGTGTCGATCACGGCAGAGCCGCTGACGCCGGGCCTCGGGTCCGCCACGCTGATCGGTGCTGTCGGCGGCGTCATCGTGGTGCTGACCATTCCGCTGCTCGACAAGCTGAAGATCGACGATGTGGTTGGTGCGATCCCGGTGCACGGCTTTGCCGGGCTGTGGGGCACGCTGGCGGTGCCGCTGACCAACTCGGATGCAGATTTCGGCACGCAGATCGTGGGTATGGCGGCCATCTGCGGCTTCATGTTCGTGACCTCGTTCATCGTCTTCTCGATCCTCAAGGCGGTGATGGGCGTGCGTGTCAGCGACGAGGACCAGGTGACCGGCCTCGACAAGACCGAGATGGGCATGGAAGCCTATCCCGAGTTCTCCAACAGCTGACGCAGACTCCCTGCGCGACACCACGAGGCCCCGCCCGCAAGGGCGGGGTCTTGCGTTGCAGGTCGGGCTGACAGATCTGCCCCCGCCCCGCCCCGCCGTAGCGGGGCGGCCTGTCGCGTCATGCGGCTGATGTCGTGCTTGGAGTCGTGCGCGAACTGCCGCGAGCCGGGCGGGCATCGCGGCCGGGTGCTGGTCCGCGTCTGTCTGTCCGGTCGGCTCTGACGCGGCTGTGACCCTGCGCCGCGTGCTGTCTGCTTTGCCATGTCGGTCTGATACGCTATCACTATCGCGATAGAGTTTGCAGAGAGTTTGCCCGATGATCGTCGAGCTGGGTCATTTCGCCCTCATCCTTGCCTTCACCGTGGCCCTGGCGCAGGCGGTTATCCCGCTCATCGGGGCGCATAAGGGCTGGCGCGACTGGATGGTAATCGCCAACCCCATGGCGACAACGCAATTCCTGCTGGTGGCCTTCAGCTATGCGGCGCTCACCTACGCCTTTCTTGTCTCGGATTTCTCGGTCAAGCTGGTGGTGGACAATTCGCACACGCTCAAGCCGCTGATCTACAAGATCTCCGGCGTCTGGGGCAATCACGAGGGTTCGCTGCTCTTGTGGGTGCTGACCCTGACCCTCTTCGGGGCCTGCGCGGCCTGGTTCGGGGGCAATTTGCCAGCCTCGCTGCAGGCACGGGTTCTGGCGGTGCAATCGGCGATCACGGCGGCTTTCATCGCCTTCACGATCTTCACCTCCAACCCCTTCACCCGGCTGGCCGCACCGCCCTTCGACGGGACCGACCTGAACCCCCTTTTGCAGGACCCGGGCCTCGCCTTTCACCCGCCGTTCCTGTATCTGGGCTATGTCGGGCTCTCGATGTCGTTCAGCTTTGCGGTCGCCGCGCTGATCGAGGGGCGGGTCGATGCCGCCTGGGGCCGCTGGGTGCGGCCCTGGACGCTGGCGGCCTTGGTCTTCCTGACCATCGGCATCGCAACGGGGTCGTGGTGGGCCTATTACGAGCTTGGCTGGGGCGGGTTCTGGTTCTGGGACCCGGTCGAGAATGCCTCGCTCATGCCGTGGCTGTTTGCCGCCGCACTTCTGCATTCGGCCATTGTGGTCGAGAAGCGCGAGACGCTGAAAAGCTGGACCATCCTGCTGGCGATCCTGGGCTTCGGATTCTCGCTGATGGGCACGTTCATCGTGCGCTCGGGTCTGCTGACCTCGGTCCATGCCTTTGCGATGGACCCCGAGCGCGGCGTGTTCATCCTGATGATCCTTGCAGCCTTCATGGGGGGCGCACTGACGCTCTTTGCCTTCCGCGCCCCGGTCCTCGAGGCCAAGGGCGTCTTCGCGACAGTCAGCCGCGAATCCGCGCTCGTGATCAACAACGTGCTGCTGGCGGTGTCGTCCTTCGTGATCTTCATCGGCACCATGTGGCCGCTCTTTGCCGAGATGCTTTTCGACCGCGTCCTCTCGGTCGGCCCGCCCTTCTTCAACATGGCTTTCACGCCCTTCATGGTGGCCCTGGCGATGGTACTGCCCATCGGCGCGATGCTGCCGTGGAAACGCGGTAACCTGACCCGCACCATGCGTCCGCTCTGGGGGCTGGCGGTGTTTTCCGTCGCCATGGGTGCGCTGACCTGGGCGTTGCAGACCGGGACCTCGGCCCTGGTCCCCATCGGGCTCGCGCTCGCGGTCTGGGTGGTGCTGGGCTCGGCCGTGGATCTGTGGTCGCGCACCGGGCGCGGGGATCTGGGGTCGCGCGCGCGCCGTCTTACACGCCTGCCGCGCGCCGACTGGGGCAAGGCCACGGCGCATTCCGGTTTGGGCATCGCTGTCTTTGCCGTCGCCTCGCTGATGGGGTGGGAGACCGAGGATATCCGCGTCGTCCAGATCGGCGAGAGCTACGAGAAGGGCGCCTATACCCTGACCCTGCAATCTGTGGACCGCGTGCAGGGGCCGAATTACGTCTCGACCATGGCGACCATCGACGCGACACGCGACGGGCGACATGTGACGACGCTCTTCCCCGAGAAACGCTTTTACCCGATCGCGGGGATGCCGACGACGCAGGCAGCCATCGACTACGGCATATGGCGCGACCTCTACATTACGCTGGGCGATCCGCAGGACAGCGGTGGTTGGGCCGTTCGCACCTATATCAAGCCCTTTGCAAACTGGCTGTGGTTCGGCAGCGCGTTGATGGCGCTGGGCTGGCTCTTGAGCCTGTCGGACCGTCGCTACCGTGTCGCCGCCGGGGCGGCGAAGCGCCCGCAATCGGCGGTGCCTGCGGAATGAGAGCTCTGATCCTTGCCCTGCTGGTCGGCTTCGCGCTGCCCGCCAGCCCCGCCCTTGCGGTCGAGCCCGACGAGATCCTCGACGACCCGGCGCTTGAGCGCCGCGCGCGCGATATCTCGGCGGGGCTGCGCTGCCTTGTGTGCCGCAACGAGTCCATCGACGAATCGAACGCCGATCTGGCGCGCGACATGCGGCTGCTGGTACGCGAGCGGCTGGTCGAGGGCGACAGCGATGCCGAGGTGCTGACCTTCATCACCGACCGGTACGGCGAATACGTGCTGCTGCGCCCGACCACCGAAGGGGTGAACATCATCCTGTGGGTCGCGGCCCCGGTGCTGTTCCTGATCGCCATGATCTCGGCGCTGGTCTATCTGCGGCGCCGCGACAGCGCGCCCGAGCCGACGGCGGACGGGTTGAGCGCCGAAGAGCAGAAGCGATTGCAGGAACTCCTGAAAGACTGACGCACCGTCCGGGCTTTCGCTTGCGCGTCACTCTTGTATAGCTGGCGCAAACAGCCCGGAGGGTGCGATGGACTACGACACGCTGCAGATCACGGCGGCTGAGGGGATCGGCACGATCACGCTCAACCGACCCGAGGTGATGAACGCCCTGAACAAGCAGATGCGGGCCGAGTTGACCCATGCGTTGCAGGATCTGGGCAAGCGTGTGCGGGTGCTTGTGCTGACCGGCGCTGGGCGGGCCTTCTGTTCGGGGCAGGATCTGGGCGATGGCGGCAATGCCGCGCAGATCGATCTGGAACGCACGCTGCGCGAGGAATACGAGCCCATGCTGCGCGCCATCTATGACGCCCCGGTGCCGGTCATCGCCGCGGTGAACGGCTCGGCCGCAGGCGCGGGGGCCAATCTGGCTCTGGCGGCGGATGTGGTGATCTCCTCGGAAAGTGCGAGCTTCATTCAGGCCTTCAGCCGGATCGGGTTGATCCCCGATGCAGGCGGGACATATTTCCTGCCTCGCCAGATCGGGTTCGCGCGGGCGATGGGCGCGATGCTTTTTGCCGAGCGGATCAGCGCTGCTCAGGCCGCCGAGTGGGGCATGATCTGGGAGGCCGTGCCCGACGCCGATTTCATCGATGTCTGGCAGTCGCGCGCGCGCAGCCTCGCCGACGGGCCGACGCTGGCCTATCGCAACATCCGCCGCGCGCTGCGAGCGGGGCTTTCGAACGGCCTCGATGAGCAGTTGCAGCTAGAAGCACAATTGCAGGCCGAGGCCGGGAAAACCCGCGACTTTCGAGAAGGGGTTCTGGCCTTTCTGGAGAAACGCGCACCGGGTTTCGAGGGGCGCTGAACGCCTTGGCCGCTGTCCGGGCGGCTTTACCCTTCGCGGACTGCAGACGATTGCGGTCTGATACGGGCTTCGGGTTGTTCGCGCGGCGCATCGCTTCTGCGCGGTTCGCGCGAAAGCGCCCTCGGGGCGTGCCCACCCACCCAACCTTGCACGCCCCGAGGGCGCTTTGGGCAGAGGCGCGTGCGGCGGCATAGCCGCTGCCGACACGCGGCGAATAGCCGAAGATCGCATGACACCGCGCCATGACCGTCCCGGCAACGGCTCGGATCGCAGCATGCCTGCCAGCGCCTTATGCGTGACCGTCACCCGATATCATACGCGGTGCAGGGCATGCCGTCTGACCCCGCCCACGCGTCCAGTGCTGCACTGAGACTGCGCGCGAAATGATCTGGGACAAGGCGGACTGCGGCTGTCTGCCACATGATGGCTGCGCAACAAGAGCGAGGTCGCCCATGGAGATCGTCATCCTTTTTGCAACCGGCGAAGGCCAGACCCGCAAGATTGCGGAGTTTATCGCCGATATCTCCCGAGAGAAGGGCCACGAGGTCACGCTGGTGGATGTGTCGGACAGGATGCCCGACCTTGCCTTCGAGGATGCCGGTAAGGTAATCCTCGCGGCATCGGTACATGAACGCCGCCACCCCAAGGCGTTCGAGGTGACGCTGAGAGCCCTGCGCACAGTGCTTGAGCGTTGCCCGTCCCTGATGATTTCGGTCAGCCTGAAAGCGGCCTTTCCGGAAACCCTGGATGAAGCGCGCGATTATCTGACGGAGATGCAGATGCGCACTGGCTTCACGGCGGACGAATCGGTGCTGGTCGGCGGTGCCGTGCGAACCGGCAGCTACGACTATTTCCAGACGCAGATCGTGCGGCATGTCGCGCTGCAGGGGCAAGACATTGACTGGACACGCGCGGAGCACGAATTCACCGACTGGCAGATGCTTTCAAGTCGCGTCGAGAGTTTCCTGAACGGCTGAGTCGCAGATGCGCTGCCTCAACTCTGCGGTTCGGGCAGCGCCTCGGGGTCGGGGCCGCGCCATTCGCCCTGTGCCTTCAGCGCTTCCATCACCTCGCGCGGCATGTAGGTCTCGTCGTGCTTGGCGAGAACCTCGCTGGCCTGGAACACGCCATCAACAAAGCGCCCGGTGCCGACCGTGCCTTCGTTCTCGGTGAACAGATCCGGCAGGATGCCCCGATAGCGCACCTCAACCGAGGCATTTCCGTCGGTGACGCGAAAGCGCACCGTGTCGGACTCGCCGCGCACGATGGAACCCGCCTCGACCAGCCCGCCGATGCGGAACACCTCGTTCTCGGGCGGCGGCGCGGCCAGTACCTCCGACGGCGAGCGGAAGAAGTTGATCCCGTCGCGCATCGCGTAGCCGATCAGCGCGGTCGACAGCGCCAGCGCCACGGCGGCGACGGTGATGACCTGTATCCGGCGGGTTTTCTTCAGGCTTTTCATTTCATCCTCACCTACTCGCGGCCCTCAGGGGAAAACCGGCGCGCCCATCAGCCCCGTAGTCTCGTCCAGCCCCAGCATCAGGTTGGCGTTCTGGATGGCCTGCCCGCTGGACCCCTTGCAGAGATTATCCAGCACACCAACCACCAGCGCCCGCCCGGGCACACGATCCCCCACTACCCCGATATGCACGAAATTGGACCCGCGCACATCATGTGTCGATGGCGTTGTGCCAAAAGGTAGCATGTGAATCATTGATTCATCGCAATAACGCGCCTGCAAAACTGCGTGAAGTTCCGCGGCATCGCCGTCCAGCCACGCGGTGGCGAGCACGCCGCGATTGAAAGGCAGCAGATGCGGCGTGAACTGGATCCGCACCGGGCGGCCCGCCTCGCGCGACAACTCCTGATCGAACTCGCCCAGATGGCGATGCGTGCCGCCCACAGCATAGGCCTGCCCGCCCTCGGACAATTCGGCATGCAGAAGGTTTTCCTTGAGCGCCCGCCCGGCGCCCGAGACACCGCATTTCAGATCGAGGATGATCCGGTCGAGGTCGATCACCCCGGCAGCGACCAGCGGGCGCAGCAGATACTGGCCCAGCGCGGCATTGCAGCCGGTGCCCGCCACCAGCCGCGCGGCGCGAATCTCGTCGCGGTAGAACTCGGTCAGGCCATAGACAGCCTCGCGCTGCAGATCGGGCGCGGCATGGGGCTTGCCATACCATTTCTGGTATTCCGCCGGGTCGCGAAGCCGGAAATCGGCCGACAGGTCCACGATCCGCAGATGCGCGGGCAGATCGCGCAGCACCGCCTGCGCGGTGGCGTGGGGCAGGGCGCAAAAGGCAAGGTCGATGGCGTTGAAGTCAACGTCCTCGATACGGGTCAGATCGGGCAGGTCGAGATGGCGCAGGAACGCAAAAACCTGTGCCATGGGCTGGCCGGCCTTGCGCTCGCCGGTCAGCGCGGTGATGCGCAGGCCGGGATGGCTGGCGATCAGCCGGACGAGTTCGGCACCGGTATAGCCCGAGGCTCCGAGGATTGCGACGGATGTGGTCATGGCAGGCTCACTTTCGCGAACATGGCGCGCGGTGGCGGCGCGCGGAATTTGAATATTTTCAGCAAGAAAATGTCGAATCACGCAGGGCGGAAGCTGATCTGTCGTCGCAGGAACTGCGTGGCCTTGCGTGAGACATTGACCGGCTCGCCCGTGGTCAGGAACAGGCTGTCGCGGCCCGGCCCGACCATTTCAGGGCGGCGGTTGAGGTAGTCGTCAAGGCTCGCCGCGACCAGATCGGGTTGCGAATAGACCGCGACATTCGGGCCCAGCGCCTCGCGAAACGCATCCTCGACGAGGGGGTAATGCGTGCAGCCAAGGACCGCGGCCTCGGGGCGGGGCATCCGGCGCAACAGTGCCTCGACATGGCTGTGGACCAGCGCCTCGGCAAGCTGCATGTCGCCCTGTTCGATCGCATCGACCACCCCCGCGCAGGGCTGGGCCTCGACATCGACGCCGATGGCGCGGAAGGCCAGTTCGCGCTGGAAGGCGCGGGAGGAAACGGTCGCAGGCGTGGCGAACAGGGCCACATGCTTGACCGCGACCTCGCGCGGGGGAGAGTTGTCGCCCCATTGCCGTTCGGTCAGCGCCTCGATCAGCGGCACGAACACGCCGAGGACGCGCTTGCCCTCGGGCACCCAGCTTTCCTGCATCCGACGCAGCGCCGCTGCCGAAGCCGTATTGCAGGCGAGGATCACCAGATCGCAACCTTCGAGCCACAGCCGCTCGACGCCCGTGCAGGTCAGCGCAAAGATGTCGTCGGCATCGCGCACACCATAAGGCGTGTGGGCATTGTCACCCAGATAGACGAAGGGCGTTTCCGGCAGGCGGGGGGTGACGGCCCCCAGGACGGTCAGCCCGCCCAGCCCCGAATCGAAGATTCCAACTGCCATGTCGCGCCTGCCTCAGTGCCGGTAAACCCCCTCGAATTCATAACCAAGTTGCATCGGGTCGAGCAGGGTATCCGCCATTCCATAGGTCGCGGCGCGCAGGAAATCCATCATTTCTTTTGGCTGGCCGCGGAAGCGGGCGAGTTGGTCAGGCGTGATGGGCTGACCGACGGCCATGCGCACGGGGCGGTTCATCCGGGTCTTGAATTCGCGCATGAGCAGCGCCATCCGCAGAGTGTAGTTCAGCCTGCTGGCCAACTGGAACAGTCTTGAATTGGCGCCGTCGAACCAGATCGGCACCACGGTCGCACCCGAGCGCTGAATCATGCGCGCGCTGAAGAGGCGCCATTGCGGGTCGGTTGCGCGGCAGAAGGGGTGCTGCGCCGTCGAGACCGTCCCGCCGGGGAAAATGCCCACCGCGCCGCCCGCCTGAAGATGATATATTGCGTCGGCACGGGTCTTGAGGTTCGACTTCTCGGCCGTGCGTGTTCCCGAGAAGTCGATCGGCAGGATATGACGGGCAATTTCTGGGGCGGCCTGAAAGGCGGAATGGGCGAGGATGCGGAAGTCGCCTCGCAGCCCGTCGAGCAGGTACCCCATGACGAGCCCGTCCAGTATGCCGAAAGGATGATTGGCGACCATGACCAGCGGGCCGGTTTCGGGGATGTTGTCAATCGACCCCCTGACCACATCGAGCTTCAGCCCGTATGCCTGCATCATCGCGCGCCAGAAATCATGCCGCACCTGCGGTGCGTCGAGGCTGTCGCGGGCCCGTGTGAGAAGGTGCCGCCGCCCGGTGGCGTTTTCAATGGTGCGAATGAAGGCCTGCGCGGGGCGGGTCCTTGCAGATGGGGCATAGCTGATATCCTCAAGCAGTGTCCTGTTCATTTCGTCTGTCCCGTGCCATCGCATGCAACGATTCCCTATTGGAGCGCAGCGGTGACAGTGCTGTGACAGGCCGCGTATTTTGCCGTTAAAGTGTCCGGTTGCTCGGGGGGGGTGGCAAGACGCTCTCCGCCATTCGGGCGCACGGAGGGTGGTTGTTCGCGACACACTGCGACAGAATGGTCAGCAATACGCGGCTGATCTGCGGTTTTCAGTGTTCACGCGCCCGCCGATGCGTCAAAAAATGCGCAGAACGAATCGGCGCCGCGCGGCCGGGTGGGACGACAGGCAGGGACACATGGACTGGGACAAGCTCAGGATCTTTCACGCCGTTGCGGATGCCGGTAGCCTCACCCATGCTGGCGAAAGCCTGCAATTGTCGCAATCCGCCGTCAGCCGCCAGATCCGCGCGCTCGAAGAGTCGCTCGGCGCGATCCTGTTCCACCGCCATGCGCGCGGGCTGATCCTGACCGAACAGGGCGAGTTGCTTTTTGACGCCACTCGCACCATGTCGCAGACGCTCGACAGCGCCTCGGCCCGGATCCGCGACACCGAGGACGAGGTGCATGGCGAGTTGCGCGTCACCACCACCACCGGGTTCGGCACGCTGTTCCTGGCGCCGCGGCTGCCCGCGCTTTATGCGCAATACCCGGATCTCAAGATCGATCTGATGCTCGAGGAGCGCGTCCTCGACCTGCCCATGCGCGAGGCTGATATCGCCATCCGCATGAAAGAACCCAGCCAGGCCGATCTGATTCGCAAACGATTGATGACGGTCAACATGCGGCTCTACGCCTCGGCCGAATATCTGCGCGGCAATGGGGTGCCGGAGACCATCGAGCAGCTATGCGATTTCCGATTGATCTCGCAGAACATCACCTCGGCGCAGGTCAGTGTCGGGGCCGAGCTTATTCGGCGGCTGAGTGCGCAGCCGCTGCGGTCGAGTTTCACGGTGAACAACTATTTCGGGGTGCTGCAGGCGGTGATCAACCATCTCGGCATCGGGGTGCTGCCCGACTATGTCAGCGAGGACTTTCCCGAGCTTGTGCATGTGCTGCCCGAGGTGGCCAGCGGTGACATCCCGGTTTTCCTCGCCTTCCCCGAGGAACTGCGCCATTCGCGCCGCATCGGGGCATTCCGTGATTTCGTTGTCGAGGAGATTGTTGCCTATCGACGGGCGCGCCAGCTCTGACAACCTGCGCGCGCGAAATGAGACATGAATGCAACGCATAACGGCAATGATGCAGGCGCAATATAATTTAACTTGCGCAATGGATGAGCAATCCCATATCAGAAACAAGACGCGGGCGCGAGCGTTCGTGTCTTTACCTCCCTGTTGGACTTTGGCCGAGCTTCTTGCTCGGCCTTTTTTTTCGGCATTTTCCGCTATGCAGAGAGGATGAAAGCCGTTGAGGGATGTCCTGCCTTCGAAGGCATCGAAATGCCTGTCAGAGCAGCATTTGGGCGGAGCGAGAAAAGGCGCCGACCGGGGCTGCGGCTGACGACCCCTCCCCCCGCCAGCCGCAAGTATCAGTTCGTAGCCTGTGCGACCTTTCGGCTACGACGCTCGGCGGCACCGTCGCGCGACAATGCGCTTTTCGGGGTCGGGCGGTTGCGCATCTCTTCCATCGCGCGAGCGCTCAGAAAACCGAAGACGGCGACGAAGCCGAGAGTGCCGAACGTCAGAAAACCAAGTGCGATATCCATGTCAGACCTCCTGTCAGGTTGTGATCATGGAAGTTCTACGCGGAAACCCACGATCTGGATGGCTGGAAACGAAAAAAATCTCACGTTTTCATATGGATACCGTTGCATACCGGCGATTTCGGATGCGGCGCCATGTCGCGGGGAGGGGCGAAAAACCAAGTGTCACGAACAGGATGGCGGATGCGTTAGCGCGGCCGAAACAGGATCGCGATCACAACGAAATAAATCGCCAGACCCAGTGCGCCGAAGCTTGCCGCCAGAAGTGACAGCACGAAAAGCAGCCCCAGCACCGAACTGATGATCCCGAGTTGCCGCGATGCGGGCAGCCCGGCCAGCCAGCGGTCCATCGCGCGGGTATCGCGCCCGCTGGCAAACCGCGCCAGCACAAGCGCCGTGACGCGGCGTGCATGTCCGCCCAGCCCGGCAATCGCGCTGTTCATGGCGCTCCTCCCATCTCCGATTGCACGCCATGGCATATCATGCCTGTTCGAGATCGGGCAAGGCGCGGCGGGGTTGGGGCCTTTTTCTCGGCCCGGGTTTGGCCTAAACAGCCGCGACTGACAGCCGCGGGGACCCATATGACCGAGCCTGCCCTGACCGATGAGGTGATTGCCGCGCATGGCCTGACCCCGGACGAGTACGCGCGTATCCTGGAGATCATCGGGCGCGCGCCGAGTTTTACCGAACTCGGCATCTTCTCGGCGATGTGGAACGAACATTGTTCCTACAAGTCGTCGAAGAAATGGCTGCGCACCCTGCCCACCGAGGGGCCGCAGGTGATCTGCGGACCGGGCGAGAATGCCGGTGTGGTGGATATCGGCGACGGGCAGGCGGTGATCTTCAAGATGGAGAGCCACAACCACCCCAGTTACATCGAGCCCTATCAGGGGGCCGCGACCGGGGTGGGGGGAATCCTGCGGGATGTTTTCACCATGGGCGCGCGGCCCGTCGCGGCGATGAACGCGCTGAGTTTCGGTGCGCCCGGCCACCCCAAGACCGCGCATCTGGTGCGCGGGGTGGTGGCCGGGGTCGGCGGCTACGGCAATTCTTTCGGCGTGCCGACCGTGGGCGGGGAAGTCCGCTTCGATGCGGCCTATAACGGCAATTGCCTGGTCAATGCGTTCGCGGCCGGGCTGGCCGATTCGGATGCGATCTTCTACTCGGCGGCCTCGGGCGTGGGGATGCCGGTGGTCTATCTGGGTGCCAAGACCGGCCGCGACGGGGTGGGCGGGGCGACCATGGCCTCGGCCGAGTTCGATGACAGCATCGAGGACAAGCGCCCGACTGTGCAGGTGGGCGACCCCTTCACCGAGAAGCGCCTCCTCGAGGCCTGTCTGGAACTCATGGCCTCGGGCGCGGTGATTTCCATTCAGGACATGGGCGCGGCGGGGCTGACCTGCTCGGCAGTCGAGATGGGCGACAAGGGGGACTTGGGCATCCGGCTCGATCTCGACCGCGTGCCCTGCCGCGAGGACGGCATGACCGCCTATGAGATGATGCTCTCGGAAAGCCAGGAGCGGATGCTGATGGTTCTGCGCCCCGAGCGCGAAGCCGAGGCGCGGGCGATCTTCGAGAAATGGGATCTCGATTTTGCCATCGTCGGCGAGACCATCCCCGAGGACCGCTTCCTGATCCTGCATGGCAATGACGTGAAGGCCGACCTGCCGCTGTCCAAGCTGTCGTCCGAGGCGCCGGAATATGACCGCCCCTGGACCAAGCCGCCCGCGCCCGCACCGTTGGACGAGATCCCCGCGATTGACCCTATCGACGGGCTTCGCGCGCTGATCGGGTCGCCCAACTACGCGCACAAGGCCTGGGTGTGGGAACAATATGACAGCCAGGTCATGGCCGACACGCTCCGCACACCCGGGCTGGGCGCCGGGGTGGTGCGCGTGCATGGCATTGAAAAGGCGCTCGCCTTTACCAGCGATGTGACGCCGCGCTATGTCCGCGCCAATCCGATCGAGGGCGGAAAGCAGGCGGTGGCCGAGGCGTTTCGCAACCTCAGTGCCGTGGGCGCGCAACCGCTGGCCGCGACCGACAACCTCAATTTCGGCAACCCCGAAAAGCCCGAGATCATGGGCCAGTTCGTGGGAGCGATCGAAGGCATCGGCGCGGCCTGCCGCGCGCTCGACATGCCCATCGTGTCGGGCAATGTCTCGCTTTACAACGAGACTGACGGCCGCGCCATCCTGCCGACGCCGACCATCGGTGCGGTGGGGCTAATCGCGCATGTGGACGCGATGATCAGCGGCGTGCCGACCGAGGGCGATCTGGCGCTGCTGGTCGGGGACGAGGGCGCGCATCTGGGCCAGTCGGCGCTGCTGGCCGAGGCGTTCGGCATCGCCGCAGGCGACGCGCCCACGGTCGATCTGGACGCCGAGCGTGCGCATGGCGAGTTCCTGCGTGCGAATCATGCGCTGATCGGGGCGGCAACGGACCTCTCGGACGGCGGGCTCGCGCTTGCGGCGTTTGAAATGGCTGCCGCTGCAGGGATCGGCGTGACGCTGGATGCACGCGATATCGGCGCGCTGTTCGGCGAGGATCAGGCGCGTTACCTGCTGGCGTGCAGTTTCGATCAGGCCGAGGCGCTGATGGTCGCCGCGGGGCAGGCAGGGGTGCCGCTGAGCGTTGTAGGGCGCTTTGGTGGCGCGTCGGTGCGGATGGGCCGGGCCGAGGCCCCGCTGGACGAGTTGCAGACCCTCTGGCGCGGGGCCTTCGCTGCCGCGCTGGGGGAAAGCTGAGCAGCGCTGCGGGATCGGTCTGAACATGGAGAGGGCCTGCCTGCCGCCTGGCGCCAAAGGCATTGCGCGAAGGGGCGTTCGAGATCCGGCGGTGCTTGATTATGCAGGTTCGCGAGATTAGTTTCGGCACAACGGCGCGAGATGGCCAGCAGACAAGGAAAACACGACATGGCGATCACGGCAACCGAGCTGGAAACCCTGCTCCGTGACGGCTTCCCCGAGGCAAGGATCACGATCACCGATCTCGCGGGGGACGGCAACCACTACGCAGCCGAAGTGATCGACGAGAGTTTTCGCGGCCTGAACCGCGTGCAGCAGCAGCGCGCCGTCTATGCCGCGCTGAAGGGCAAGATGGACGGCAACCATGGCGAGCTGCACGCGCTGGCGCTGACCACCAAGGCCCCCGACTGACAGACCCGAAAGGACCAGAGATGAGCGCCGAAGACCAGATCAAGCAGACTGTCGAGAAAAATGACGTCGTGCTGTACATGAAGGGCACGAAGACGATGCCACAATGCGGCTTTTCCAGCCGCGTCGCGGGGGTCCTGAACTATATGGGCGTCGAATACGCCGATGTGAACGTGCTCGAGGATGATGCGATCCGGCAGGGCATCAAGGATTATTCCGACTGGCCCACCATCCCGCAGCTTTACGTGAAGGGAGAGTTCGTGGGCGGCTGCGACATCATTACCGAGATGACATTGTCGGGCGAGCTCGACACGCTTCTCGAGTCGAAGGGTGTCGGCTTCGACCGCGAGGCGGCGGAGAAGATCCGCGAAGCGAACGCCTGAGCGC
This sequence comes from Paracoccaceae bacterium, assembly GCA_003564655.1. Lineage (GTDB taxonomy): Bacteria > Pseudomonadota > Alphaproteobacteria > Rhodobacterales > Rhodobacteraceae > Roseinatronobacter. The sequence continues at coordinate 8,529 of PXES01000126.1, read as the reverse complement.
TTTTCCTTCGGGCCGCTTCGCGCTTCGCGCATAGAGAAGAGAGCGCCCGCTCGGGGTCCCCGCCCACCCTCCCACGACCCGCTCGCGGGCGCTCGCCCTCGTTCCGGGGGCAGGATCGTACCCGCGTTTTACTCGTGCGGCATCGCGACATCGACCCAGACAAGGCGGTGCGGCGTCGGCTGCCCCCCGTCAGGCCCAAGAAGCGCCGCTTCGGGGCTGTCAGGCGAGGGCCAGAACACCCCCGCCCCGCGCAGGGTCAGGCTGCGGGCCGGCAACACATAGCTGACACGCAGATCGCCCGGCCCCTCCGGTTGCGGCCAGTGGACTGTGTGGCGCGCGGCAGCGCTGCCCGGAAGCGCACTGTCACGCTCGGGCACAGGATCCTGCAGTGCCGGATGGGCAAGCAACGTGCGCATCGCCACGCGCATCCCGTCGCCCGCCATCGGATCGAGATTGGCGCCGCCCATCAGGACAAACGGCGCGTCGGGCGGTTGCATCGGTAGGTCGCCACTCAGAAAGCGCGACCAGAAGGCGGTTTCGTCATGATTTCGCAGGCGGTTGCGGTCGGTCGGTCCGCCAAAGACCGGTGGGCCCGCCTGATAGATCAGCAGATGCAGCCGTTGCCCCCCCGACAGCACCACCGGCACGTTCCAGTGGCCAGTGCTCGACAGGCGCTGGATCGTCAGCACCGCGTCGGACATTTGCGGCAGCTTTGCGCCGGGCAGGTCGCGCCACAGGAAGTCCGAGAAATCGCGCGCGCGCCCCTGATCGATGGGCCAGCGCGAGAGGACGGCAAGCGCGCGTGCGCCACGGAACGGGCCATAGCCCTGTGTGTCATCCTCCGAGGCGCTGCGGCCATCGTCATTCATGTCCAGCCCGGTGCGCAGCCCGGCGTTGGACGGAAAGGCGAAGAGATGATCGAAGTCATGCCCGTGTGTGGCGATCAGATCGCGCAGGGCGGTGAGTGCCTGCAACTCATGATCATGGTCGAGCCCCGAAAGCACCAGAATGTCAGGCGCGACATGGGCGATCAGGGCCGCTGTCTGCGCCGGTGCCGGCGCGGCTGCGCGGATCTCCTGCAGCGCATAGCCCGGCCCCCGGCCGCCAAGCTCGATGCGCCAGAAGGCCAGTCGCAGCGTGTCAGAGGTCGCCGGGGCAGCAAACACGCAAAGCGTCAGGAATAGGCAGAGCGCGCGGGCAGCGGCAGCGACTCTTCCTCCTCGGCGATACGGCGGCGCTGGGCACGGATCATCTGCGCCACACGATACATGGCCACACCGCGCATGATGAGGCTTGCGGGGATGAACGCCCATAGTGACACGCCCCAGACAAAGGTCAGCGGTGCCTGCAGCGTCATGGGCTGCACCAGCAGCGCCGAGATATGCAGCAAGACTGGCAGCGAGAATGGCAGGATAATCCCTAACACGATGTTAACATGCCCGTCGCGTTCCAGACGGTGCACCACATCATGCCCCTTGGTCGGGTCGAAATTCGGCAGGTTCACCCAGACATTCAGGGTCATGTTTCGACGCGGCCAGTAGCCCCCCAGCAAGAGTCCGAGAAAGCACACCAGCCCGACGATCGACAGGATGTAGCTCAACGATGCGGCCGCCATGACCAGCGCCAGATGCGCGGTCGGCAGATCGCCCGGCAAGGCCACGACAAGCAACCGCACTGGGCTGAAGGCGAAATCCATCGTCGTCGCCAGCGTGTAGGCAACTGTCGAGATCAGGCTGCGCGCCTCGGGCGGAAGCAGCAGGTCGCGCTGCAGGATGGTCACGCACAGCACGATGCTGGCCAGCAGGCAAAAGCGTATCCGGTTATAGGGCTTGGCGTCCCGAAACTCGATCAGGCCAGGATAGGCAGCGGCGTATTCCGTGGAAACGACGATGGCCGCGACCAGTGCCAGCAGGGTGATGCCCTGCGCCGCCTCCTGCGAGATATCGGGCAGCAGAAGCGCAGGCGCCAGAACCAGGAGCCCAACGATAAGCCCGCGCAACACGATCTGTGCCACTTGCGACATGAATGCAGTACTGCCTTGCCTCGCCCCGCGCGCCATCTGTTTGACGACACCCGGGCTTTTCCTCTGACGTCCCGCAGGTTCACGTAGACGCCTTATTATTGACACAATGTTGCCCATTTTCCGCCCCCCTAGCAAGCCCCGGGATCAGCGTCGGCCAAGGATCGGGCGATTTCGAGAAGAAACTGTCGCGACTTTGCATCAAATCGAAGGTAAAATCAGGGCAGCGCCGCGGCGCTGCCCTCGGGACGTGCTGGAAAACCGGGCTCAGACCCAGGGACGGGCCTGTGCGGCACGGCTTTCGAAAGTATCAATTGAAGCGACTTTCTCCAGTGTCAGCCCGATATCATCGAGGCCGTTCATCAGGCAGTGTTTGCGGAACGGGTCGATCTCGAAGCCGAAGACCTGCCCGTCGGCACTGGTGACGGTCTGTGATTCGAGGTCGATGGCAATACGCGCATTCGCGCCTTTGCGTGCATCTTCCATGAGCAGGTCGACCTGATCCTGCGGCAGCACGATGGGCAACATCCCGTTCTTGAAGCAGTTGTTGTAGAAGATTTCGGCAAACGAGGTCGAGATGATGACCTTGATGCCGAAATCCGCAAGCGCCCAGGGCGCGTGCTCGCGCGATGAGCCGCAGCCGAAATTGTCGCCGGTGATCAGGATCTGCGCCTCGCGATAGGCCGGCTGGTTGAGCACGAATTCGGGGATCTCGCGGCCCTGATCGTCGTAGCGCATCTCGTCGAACAGATGCCGCCCCAACCCGCTGCGCTGGATGGTCTTGAGGAACTGCTTGGGGATGATCATGTCCGTGTCGATGTTGACCAGCGGCATGGGCGCGGCGACGCCAGTGAGGTTGGTGAACTTTTCCATTCGGGAAGGTCCTTTCGAGTTCAGGCCGGGGTGGCGGTGAAGGCCGTCGCGCGGCGGGCGATGTCCGCGCGCGCGGCGAGTGTCATGTCATGGGTCGACTGAATGGCGACGGCGCAATGCTTGGGCACCAGCCGCGCCATCTGCGCGTTGAAATCATAGGGCGTGCTGTCCGATTGCGGCCAGAAGGACAGGCAGAAGGACTGATCCTCGGCGGCAAGCTGCGCCCCGGCGTCGGCGCTGTCGGCGTAAAGGCCATAGAGGAAATACTCCGACAATGAGGGCTGCCGGGCGAGCACCTCGGGCCAGGGGCGGCCATGCGCGGCCTCGACCCGGGCCAGCATGGCGCGCACAAGGTCCGGCGACCACAGGACGCAATTCTCGACGTAATGGGCGCGGTGATCGGATGGCACGGGCTGGCCCAGGCAGTGGGCCGCCACCGCGATCCAGTGGCGGTGTTCCGGGGTGGGACTGGCAGCTTCCGCGCGAAAAAAGCGCACGCGCCCATCGCGCAGCCCGTCAGCAGGGCCGAGCGGGCGGAAGAAGATGACGTCGCTGTCGACATGCATCAGCGAAGGGGTGTCGCTGAAGCGGGCATATTCCAGCTTGAGAAGCTGTTGCAGCATCCAGCCGCGCAGCGGGCGCAACCGCCGGTCGAGATAGAGCGGTCTGCGCAATCCGGGCGCGAGACGCGCCAGCGCGGCGGGCAGTGCGGGCAGGCGGCTGACATGCAGGGGCAGTATCTCCTCCTGCGCGAGGATCACACGGCGGGGCGTGGCAAAGCGGTCGAAATGCCCGCGATCCGCCCGCGGCACGATAACCGTGTGGCGGATCGATGGGTCCACATGGCGATCGACGCTGTCGGCCAGCAGTGCGAAATGACCCGCATCGCGCGCCATGGAGCAGGTCAGGATCTCCATCGCCGCGCCGCTGCCATCAGCCCGAAACCGGCTCGCGCGTCAACTCGCGCACATCGGTCAGCCGACCCGTGATCGCGGCAGCAGCCGCCATCGCGGGCGACATCAGATGCGTGCGCCCGCCGCGGCCCTGACGCCCCTCGAAGTTGCGGTTCGAGGGGGCGGCGCAACGCTCCCCAGGCGCAAGCTGGTCGGGGTTCATCGCAAGGCACATCGAACACCCTGCAAGCCGCCACTCGAAGCCCGCATCGATGAAGATCTGCGCGAGCCCCTCTTCCTCGGCCTGCGCGCGCACCAGTCCCGAACCGGGCACCACCATCGCGCGTTTCACAGCGATCTTGCGGCCCTTGAGGATTTCGGCCGCGGCGCGCAGATCCTCGATCCGGCCATTGGTGCAGGAGCCGATGAAAACCGTATCGACCTCGATCTCGCTGAGCTTCGTGCCGGGTTGCAGCCCCATGTAATCGAGCGCCCGGCGCGAGGCCTCGACCTTGCCGCCGGAAAAGCTTTCGGGGGCGGGGACGGTGCCGGTGATGGGCAGGACATCCTCGGGGCTGGTGCCCCAGGTGACGACCGGCACGATATCCTCGGCCTTCAGCGTCACCACCTTGTCCCAATGCGCGTCAGGATCGGATTTCAGGGTCTTCCACCATGCCAACGCGGCGTCCCATTGCGCCCCCTTCGGCGCATGGGGGCGACCCTGCACATAGGCGAACGTCTTTTCATCCGGGGCGATCAGGCCCGCGCGCGCGCCCCCTTCGATGGCCATGTTGCACACGGTCATGCGGCCTTCCATCGACAGCTCCTCGATGGCCTGCCCGCAATACTCGATCACATAGCCGGTGCCGCCCGCCGTGCCGGTGGCGCCGATGACCGAAAGGGTGATGTCCTTGGCCGTGACGCCGGGCGGCAGCGAGCCCGTGATCTCGACCTTCATGTTCTTCGACTTCTTCTGGATCAGCGTCTGCGTGGCCAGCACATGCTCGACCTCCGACGTGCCGTTCCCGTGGGCGAGCGCCCCGAAGGCGCCATGCGTGGCAGTGTGGCTGTCGCCGCAGACGACCGTCATGCCCGGCAGCGTCCAGCCCTGTTCAGGGCCGACGATATGCACGATCCCCTGCCGCACATCGTTGACGGGGTAGTAATGCACGCCGAATTCGCGCGCGTTGCGGTCCAGCGCCTCGACCTGGATGCGCGACTCGGGGTTTTCGATGCCTTTCACGCGGTCGGGCGTGGTGGGCACGTTATGGTCGGGCACGGCGATCGTCTTTTCCGGCGCGCGCAGTTTGCGGCCGGCCATGCGCAGCCCTTCAAAGGCTTGCGGGCTGGTGACCTCATGCACCAGATGGCGGTCGATATAGAGAAGGCAGGTGCCGTCGCTGTCTTCATGGACGACATGCGCGTCCCAGATCTTGTCATAGAGCGTCTTGGGCATAGTGTATCCCCTGAGCGAAAGATGGGCAGAGACAAGTCGGCGCGATGCATCCCGCGCCGGGGGCGACGATCAGAGGTGCGCCAGCACCGAGCGCGCCTCGCGCTGAAAGCGCTGGGGCAGGCGGGCATGGTCCGTCATGTCGAAGAAGCGTCGCATCGCTTGTCTAAATACGCATGAAACAGGGCCAAGGCAACCGTATTGCGGCCTGGCGCGGTGCGAGGATACCCTCCGCCTAGCGGTGCGGGCAGGAATCGGGAAAGGAAACGCGATGAGACACATGATGACACGCCGGGGAGTGCTGCTGTCGCTGGGGGCTGTCCCGCTTGCAGCCTGCGCGCCGCGCCCCGACCCCAATCAACTGAGCCGCGAGGCTCGTGCCGCGCTGCGCATCGCGCGCATCAATGTGACGACCACCGGCGCGACTTTCGAGAGCGCGCGCGCTTCGCAGGCGGCGGGCGACCTCGGCCCCGACCTGCAAGCCCGACTGCGGCAGGAATTCTCCGACCGGATGCGGCCCGACGGGGTGGAGATGTCGGTCGAGATCGCACGGATGAACCTGGCGGGCAGCGTGCGCACTGCCTTTGGCGGCGACCGCTCGCGACTGCAGGGCACGGTCCGGCTGATCGACGGGGGCGGGCGTCTGCTGGCGGTCTATCCGGTCGAGGTCGAGGCCGGGACCGCCGCCGAGACCCGCACCGGCGCGCTGGCGCGGGCGACCGTGACCACGGTTGACGGATTCTACCGGGCGCTGCTGACCGGCTTCGCGCGACAGACACGCGGGCAGATACTCGGCGATGACAGCGCCGGGCAGCGGCTTGTCCGGCAGGTGACGGGCGGGTAAAGCGTGCGCTTCGCGGGGCTCTGGTCGCAAAGCGGGCAATTTTTCAACATCGCGTGGCTGAGCATCTCGCGCCGATTGAGATGTGGCGTGGAGGTGCTATATTATAGGCTGCATCGCTCTACAGGAGGACAAGTCTCTGCCTTACGTTGATACGACCGCGACAGCGGCCCGCCCGGACCCCGTGCCTGCAGCGCCCCTCAGCAGCGCAGCGCTGCTCGATCTGGTTCTGACCTCGCTCGACGACGACAAGGCAGATGACATCGTGACGATCGATCTGCGCGACCGCTCTGCTATGGCCGATCACATGGTGATCTGTTCGGGGCGCTCGACGCGGCAGGTGTCTGCGATCGCAACCAAGCTTCTGGACCGGCTCAAGGCGCGGTTTCGCCTCAGCGCGCGGGTCGGGGGCAAGGACATTGGCGACTGGGTGCTGATCGATACGGGTGATGTGGTCGTGCATATCTTCCGCCCGGAAGTGCGCGAGTTCTACCAGCTCGAGAAAATGTGGCAGGAGCCTGCCAGCGCGCCAGCCAACTGATGAGGCTGCATCTGTGCGCGGTCGGGCGCATCCGCACCGGGCCCGAGCGCGCACTGGTCGATGATTACCTGTCCCGCTTCAACCGGACCGGGCGCGCGCTGGCCCTGGGCCCCTGTCATGAACACGAGATCGACGAGCGCAAGGCCGCGACGCATGATGCGCAGGAGGCTGCGTTGACGCGCGCGCTGCCCGGTGGCGCGGCTCTGGTGGCGCTGGATGAGCGTGGGCAGCAGATGGATTCGCCCGCCCTCGCTGCTTGGCTTGCGCAGGCACGCGATGACGGCACTGCGGATCTGGCGCTGGTGATCGGCGGCGCGGATGGTCTGGCGCCGGGGCTGGTGGCGCGCGCGGGGTTGGTGCTGTCGCTGGGGCGTCTGGTCTGGCCGCACCGGCTGGTGCGGGGGATGGTGGCCGAGCAGCTTTACCGCGCCGCGACGATCCTCGCGGGCAGCCCGTATCACCGTGACTGACCGGCAGCCTCGTCTGTCTGTTTCAGCCCCCTGTGCGATCCGTGCGCGCGAAAGCGCCCTCGGGCCGTGCCAACCCACCGACGCGCACCGCCCGAGGGCGCTTTCGCCCCGCAGCGAAGGGTCATGAGCGACCCCCTGACAGAAAAATGCCGAAGCGCGGAAGGGGCGCTTCGGCACAGGCGGGACGCAAACGAAAGGGGGGGGTGCGTCCAGAGGGAATGGAATTACCAGTCCTCGGCGCTGCGTTCGCCGAATTTGTCGACCAGAAAGTCGATCAGCGCGCGGACCTTGGGCTGCGTGAAGCGCCCGGCAGGGTAGACGGCATAAAGGCTTATGACGTCGCGCGGCAGATCGGGGATCACGTCCTCGACCTGCCCGGCGCGCATTGCCGGGGCATAGAGGAAGCTCGGCAGATAGGCGATGCCCAGCCCGTTGATCGCGGCCGTCAGCAGCGATTGCCCGTCATTGACCGACAGCCAGGACGAAGAGCGCACCTGGCGTTGTTCCCCCGAAGGCGAGGTAATCCGCCACATAGAGGTCGCGGCGTTGTGCGCGTAGTAAAGCAGCCGGTGATCGTTCAGGTCGTCGATCCGCGCCGGGTGGCCATGCGCTGCCAGATACGCGGGCGAGGCGATCAGCCGCTGGGTCGCGGCGCAGATCCGCCGTGCGCGCAGGCTGGAATCGTCCATCTCACCCATGCGGATCGCCAGGTCGAACCCTTCCGAGATCAACTCGACGAAGCGGTTCTTCAGCACCATGTTGACCGAGACATCCGGGTAGCGGTTCAGGAATTCCCCCAGCAGCGGCGACAGATGCGTCGCGCCGAAATCCGTGGGCACAGCGATGCGCAGGATGCCCGAAGGCGCGGATTGCATCGCGGCGACAAGCTGGTCGGCCTCGCCGGCATCATTGAGAACGCGGCGCGCGCGATCGTAATAGGCAAGGCCGATATCGGTGGGGCTGACGCGCCGCGTGGTGCGGTTCAGGAGCCGCGCGCCCAGCCGTGCTTCGAGAGACGAGACATGCTTGGAGACGGCCGATTTGGAAATGCCCATCTTGCGCGCGGCATCCGTGAAGCCGCCCTGATCCACAACCGTGGCAAAGGCTTCCATTTCGGTCAATCGATCCATCGCTATGCCCTGTGGGTTCTTGTAATCACGAGTTTCGACTATCGCGACAATTCGGGCAAGATTGGGGACAGCGCGCGACAATACCGGGACAATCAGCCGCGGGCTCAGGGCGCGCGCAGCGCCGCGCACAATTCCGGCCCTGCCCCGGCGCCGAGAATCCAACCCTCGTCGCGCAGGATTTCGGGGGCCGCGGGTGGTGCGAGCAGGCGGGCCGGATCGCTTGCAGCGAGCGCGCGCGCCAGCAGATCGACCTGGGCGGCATCCTTGCACGGGTAGGCGCCCCGGGCGTCCCGCACCGCAGGGTCGAT
>PXES01000160.1 GCA_003564655.1 Paracoccaceae bacterium | reverse complement strand
ACACCGTGCGTTTCACGCTGAACGAGGCCTTCGCGCCCTTCCTGTCGAACCTGGCCTATCCCACCGGGCTGATCGTCTCGCCCAGCGCGGTCGAGGCGCAGGGCGACGAATTCGGCCGCAACCCCGTGGGCACCGGGCCATTCCGGTTCGAGGAATGGCGCTCCAACGAACGTGTGGTCGTATCACGCAACGAGGATTACTGGGACGGCATGGCCGCCTCGGAGGCCGTGATCTTCCGGCCGATCACCGATGCCAATACCCGCGTGGCCGAGATGCTGTCGGGCGGGATTGACGTGATGGTCGAGGTGCCGCCCGTGGCCCTGTCGCAATTCGCGGGAGATGAGTATGCGCTGATCGAACAGGCAGGCCCGCATGTGTGGTTCCTGATCCTGAACATGCGCGAGGGGCCGTTTGCAGACCAGCGCGTGCGGCAGGCGGCGAATTACGCCATCAACAAGGAAGCCCTGGTCAATGACGTGCTGGAAGGCACGGCAGGCGTTGCCTCGGGGCCGGTCGCCCCGGCCTTCGACTGGGCCTATGCCGGGCTCGACCCCTACCCTTACGACCCGGACCGCGCCCGCGAACTGCTGGCCGAGGCTGGGGCCGAGGGGGCCGAGATCACCTTCTATGTGACCGAAGGCGGCTCAGGCATGCTGGACCCGGTCCCGATGGGCACTGCGATCCAGGCCGATCTGGCGGCGGTGGGATTCGACGTGACCATCGAGACCTATGAGTGGAACCCCTTTCTTGGCCGCGTGAATCCGGGGCTCGAGGGCCGGGCCGACATGGCTCAGATGGCATGGATGACCAATGATCCGGACACGCTGCCCTTCCTGACCCTGCGCACCGAGGCCTTTCCCGATGATGGCGGCTTCAACTCGGGCTACTACTCGAACCCGATGGTGGACGACCTGCTGGAGCGCGCCCGCGTGAGCACCGATCAGGACGAGCGTGCGCAGCTTTACCGCGAGATGCAGGAGATCGTGCAGGAAGATGCGCCCTGGGTTTTCGTCGCTAACTGGGTACAGAATGCGGTGCATTCCGACCGGGTGGAGAACTTCTCGCTGGAGCCGAGCTTCTTCCTGCTGCTCAAGGATGTGGCGAAGAACTGATCCGACGATGGTGAGGGCGCGCTGACGCGCGCGCCCTCTGTTTTGAGTATTTCCGGCAAGAAATTCGGCAGGGTCGATCATGGGCGGCTATATCCTGAAGCGGTTGTTGTCCGCCATTCCGGTGCTGCTGGGGATCACGGTGATCGTGTTCCTGATCATGGCGATGATCCCCGGCGACCCGGCGACGGCGATCCTGGGCAGCTACGCCACGCCCGAGAATGTGGCGCGGCTGAACCGGTTCCTGGGGCTGGATGAACCGCTGTGGCGGCAGTATTTCATCTGGCTGGGCAACCTTTTGCAGGGCGATTTCGGGCGCTCCTTCGCGCTGAACCGCCCCGTGCTGGACGAGATCCTCGACCGCTTCTCCGCCACGCTGATCCTCGCCGGGACGGCGTTTCTGCTGTGTGCAGTGCTGGGGATCATGGCGGGGGTGATCTCGGCTGCGGGACAATACGGCCCTGCGGACAAGGCGATCACCTTTGTCGTGATCCTCGGCATCTCGGTGCCGTCCTTCTTTCTTGGCATGATGATGATCCTGCTCTTTGCCGTGCAGTTGCGATGGCTGCCGGCCTCGGGGATGTATTCGATCTGGGGCGGGGGCGATCTGCCCGACCTGATCCGGCATCTGACCATGCCCGCGATCGCGCTGGCGGTGGTGGCGACGGGGGTGGTGGCGCGGCTGTCGCGTGGCGCGATGCTGGAAGTGCTGCGGCAGGATTTCATCCGCACCGCGCGGGCCAAGGGCGTGCATGAGCGCCGCGTGATCTGGGGCCATGCGCTGCGCGCCGCGATGGTGGGGATCATCCCGGTGCTGGGCATCCAGGCGGGGTTCGTGCTGTCAGGGGCGGTCTATATCGAGATCGTGTTCCAATGGCCCGGGGTGGGGCGGATGCTGGTCGATGCGATCCTGCGTCGCGACATCCTGCTGGTGCAGGGGGGCGTGGTGATCATCGCCGCATGCTATGTTGGCTTCAACATCGTGGTCGATGTGGCGCAGGCCTGGCTGGATCCGAGGATCAAGACATGAGCCTGTTCCTGCGCCTTTTGTTCCGCAACCGGCTGGCGGGGTTCGGCGCCGTGGTGCTGGGCGTGATCGTGCTGCTGGCGCTGCTGACGCCCCTGCTGCCGCTGCATCCGCCGAACGAGACCAGCACGGCCAACCGCTACCTGCGCCCGCTCTCGGACGGGCATCTGCTGGGCACTGACCATCTGGGCCGCGATCTGCTGTCGCGGCTTCTGTGGGGCACGCGGCTGAGCCTTGCCGTGGGCTTCGCGGCGGCGCTGATCGCGGGGCTCGCGGGGGCGGCCATTGGGGTGATGGCGGGGTATTTCGGCGGGCGCACCGACAATGTCACCATGCGCGGCATCGACATGCTGATGGCCTTTCCCTATATCCTGCTCGCGCTTGCCATCGTCGCGGTGCTGGGGCCGGGGCTCTTGAATGCGCTGATCGCGGTTGCGGTCGTGAACATCCCCTTCTTTGCGCGGAATATCCGGGGCGTGACTGTGGGCATCGCGCATCGCGAGTTCATCGACGCGGCGCGGCTGGCGGGGATGGGGCACGCGCGCATCCTGCTGACCGAGGTTGTGCCGAATATCGTGCCAGTGGTGGTGATCGCCATGTCCACGACCATCGGCTGGATGATCCTCGAGACGGCGGGCCTGTCCTTCCTGGGCCTGGGCAGCCAGCCGCCGCAGGCCGATCTGGGCTCCATGCTGGGCGAGGCGCGCTCGGCGTTGATCACGGCGCCGCATACCTCGATCGTGCCGGGGGTGATGATCCTCTTGATCGTGATGTCGGTGAACCTGCTGGGTGACGGGATCCGCGATGCGCTCGACCCGCGCCTGCGCTCGGGAGCGCTGGCCCGGCCGATGGCGGCGACGCGGGTGGACCGCCGCGAGGTGCCCCCCGCCAAGGGCGAGGCCCTACTGGATATCGACGCGCTGGAGACGCAGTTTCAGGTCGGCAAGCGGGTCTACAAGGCCGTCAACAAGGTCTCGCTGGACCTGAAGCCCGGCGAATGCCTCGGCCTGATCGGCGAGTCGGGCTCGGGCAAGTCGGTTACGGCGCTGTCGGTGATGGGGCTAGTGGCCTCGCCGCCGGGCGTGATCACCGGCGGCGCCGTGCGGTTGGACGGGCAAGACCTGATCGGCGCGCCCTATGAGGTGCTGCGCGCGCTGCGCGGCAGGCGCGTCGCTTATATCTTTCAGGACCCGCTTTCGACGCTGCACCCGCTCTACCGCATCGGCGACCAGTTGATCGAGGCGATCCGCGTGCATGAGCCCGTCAGCCAGGCCGAGGCACACAAGCGCGCCGTCAAGCTGCTGGAGGATGTGCAGATCCCGAACGCCGCCGGGCGCGTCAGCGCATTCCCGCACGAGCTTTCGGGCGGCATGCGGCAACGCGTCGGCATCGCCATGGCGCTGGCCAACGACCCCGACATCATCATCGCGGATGAGCCGACCACGGCGCTGGATGTGACAGTGCAGGCGCAGATCCTTGCGCTGCTGGACGAGTTGCGTCAGCGCCGGGGGCTGGCGATCCTGTTCATCACGCATGATTTCGGCGTCGTGGGCCAGCTTTGCGACCGGGTGGCGGTGATGTATGGCGGCCGGATCGTCGAGACCGGGCCGACGCGCGCGGTGCTCGACGCCCCGGCCCACCCCTATACCCGCCGCCTGATCGCCTGCGTGCCGGAACTGGGCGCGGGGCGGCGCATTCTTGCCGCGATCCCCGGCCTGCCGCCTGCGGTCGATCAACTCCCCGAAGGCTGCGCCTTTGCTCCGCGATGTGACAAGGCGCAAGCAAGCTGCAAGACCGGCGAGATCGACCTGACAGGCACCACGCGCAAGGTTCGCTGCCTGTTCCCGGAGGTCGCCCCATGACGCTGGCGCTGAAGACCACGGATCTGGCCAAGACGTTCGACATCGGCAAGCGGCTGATCGGCCCGCCGCGAGCGCAGGTTCATGCCGTGCACCCCGTCTCGCTCGAGGTGGCGCAGGGCGAGACGCTGGGGATCGTGGGTGAGTCGGGCTGCGGCAAGTCCACGCTGGCGCGGATGCTGGTCGGGCTGGAGCCGCCCAGCGCGGGCCAAATCGAGATCGAGGGGCGCGCGCTGGACCGCGCCGACCCAGCGGCCTTCGGTCGGCTGATCCAGTATGTGTTCCAGCACCCGGTTTCCAGCCTGAACCCGCGCAAGACGATCCGGCAGATCATGGAAACGCCCCTGCGTCGGCTGCACGGGATGCGCGGCGCGGCGCTGGATGCGCGGATTGCCGAGCTGTTCGATGCGGTGAACCTGCGCCCGGAATTCCTTGACCGTTACCCGCATGAATTCTCGGGCGGGCAGGCGCAGCGGATCGGCATTGCCCGCGCGCTCGCCGCCAGCCCGCGCATCCTGATCCTTGACGAGCCCGTCTCTGCGCTCGATGTCTCGGTGCAGGCGCAGGTCCTGAACCTGCTCGCGCGGCTCAAGGACGAGTTCAACCTGACCTATCTTTTCATCAGCCATGATCTGGCCGTGGTCGAGGCCGTCAGCGACCGGATCGCCGTGCTCTATTTCGGGTCGGTCGTGGAAACCGGCCCCGCCGAACGGGTCTTTGCAGCGCCCCGCCACCCCTATACGCGGCTTCTGGCCGACTCCGCCCCGGTGGTCGGCAAACCGCTTGGCGGAGCGGGGCATGGCGAATTGCCCGACCCGTTGAATCCGCCGCCGGGCTGCACCTTTGCCAGCCGCTGCCCGCGCGCCTCCGATCAGTGCCGAGGCGCGGTGCCCGAATTGCGCCGAATGACAGGAGATCAGTTTGCCGCCTGCTACCACCCGCTCGACCCCTGAGCGCCTGTCACGCCCACAACAGGTGGCCGAAGCGATCAAGTCCTGGGTCGTGGCGAATGGCTGGAGCCCGGGGCATCGCCTGCCAAGCGAGACTGCGCTGATCGAGCGCTTCGGCATGGCCAAGGGCACGATCCGCGAGGCGATCCGCATCCTCGAGGCACAGGGTTTGGTGAAATCGCGCACGGGGCCCGGTGGTGGCGTGTTCGTGCACAGCGTGTCCGAGGAACGCGCGACGGCGCTGCTGGGCAATTACTTCTACTTCCAGAACCTGACCATTGACGACGTCTATCAGATCCGGGCCGTGCTTGAACCCGAACTGGCCGCGAGCCTTGCCGGGCAGTTGAGCGAGCGCCAGCTTGCGGCGCTGGAAGACGTGATGACCAGCTACCGCGAGCCCGCCGGAACCCCCGAGGAGGAACGCGCGCAGCACCTCGCCTCGCTGCGCTTTCACGCGCTTTTGGCCGAGATGTCGGGCAACCCGCTCTTGCGCTTTCTGATCCGCTTCATTGCCAACATGCTGGCCGATATCACGGTTTCGCGCAGGCTCTATGCGCAGCCGAACCGCGAACTCTGGGCCTCGGGGCTGGACTATCAGTCACGCCTGCTGGCGGCGCTGCGGTCGGGCGACAGCGACGCTGCGCGACAGATCCTGGCCGATCACATGCACAACGCGCATCGGCTTATGCGGGTGCAGGAAACCGTGCTGAACCAGCGCTTCCTGCCCGAAGGCGACATCATCTGAGCCTGCCAGGACAGCTTGCCATGCTGCGCATTCGGCGTTGCCGGAAAAGCGCCCTCGGGCCGTGCCCACCCACCCAGCCTGCGCGCCCCGAGGGCGCTTCGGGCATTGCGCGACAGCCCCGCATTGATCCCGCGGCCGGGGTCTCGCGCTCAGACCTCAACCTCGACCGCGAGGCCCTTTGCGACAGCCAGCTCCACCGCCAGCGAGGCCACCGCGAGGTCCTGCAGCCCGACCCCGGTGCCGTCGAAGAGCGTGACCTCTTCGGCAGTCTCGCGCCCCGGATGCGCGCCGATGATCACAGCGCCCAGCTCGGTGATCGCATCAGGCGCAATCAGCCCTGCGGCCACTGCGTGCTGCGCCTCGCCAAGGCTGACCGATTGCGCCACCTCGTCCGTGAACACCCGCGCACGGGCCAGAAGTGCGGCCTCGACCTCTTGCTTGCCTTTGGTATCGGTGCCCATGCAGGCCAGATGCGTGCCCGGTCGCACCTGCGCGTCGTGCAGGATGGCCGCATCGCTGGAGGTGATGGTGATGATCACATCCGCCTCGGCCCCCAATTGTTCGAGGTCCACGGCCTCGAAGGGCAGCCCCAGTTCCGCTGCGGTCTCTGCCAGCCGTGACAGCATTTCGGGGTGCAAGTTCCAGCCAATGACACGCTCGAACTGCCGCACACGGGCAGCCGCGCGCATCTGAAACGCGCTCTGATGACCCGCGCCGATAATGCCCAGCACCTTGGCGTCAGACCGCGCCAGATGGTGGATCGACAAACTTGATGCCGCCGCCGTTCGCAGCGCGGTCAGCAGATTGCCGCCGACCATGGCCGTGGGACGCCCGCTCTCGGGGTCGAACAGAAAGACCGTGCTCTGATGGTTGGGGATGCCGCGCGCGGCATTGCCGGGGAAGTACCCCCCCGACTTGACGCCCAGCACCCCTCCGGCGCGGTCCAGCCCCGATTTGAAACCGTATTGCCGCCCCTCGCCCAGCGCCTCGCGCACCACGGGGAAGTTATACGCGTCGCGCCGCGCCATCGAGGCAAAGCAGTCCGAGATCGCATCAAAAGCCGCACCGGCATCGACCAGCCCCGCAATGGCGGTTTCGGGAACAATCCACATGCCTTAATACGCCTTGCCACGCGCCGAGACCGGCCAGAGCGTCTCGACCTTGCCGTTCCGAACGCCCACATACCAGTCATGCACGTTGCAGGTGGGGTCGCAATGGCCCGGCACCAGACGCAATTTATCGTTGACCTTCAGCACGTTGTTCGTGTCTTCGATGACGCCGTGTTCGTCCGAGCACTTGATGTATTTCACGTCGTCGCGGCCGAAGATGAAGGGCAGGCCGCTGTCCACCGACTGCGCCTTTAGCCCGGCATCGCAGATCGCCTTGCCGGGCTTGGCATGGCTCATGACGCTGGTCAGCAGGAACAGCGCGTTTTCCCATTCGCCCTGGTCGATGCGCTT
>PXES01000021.1 GCA_003564655.1 Paracoccaceae bacterium | reverse complement strand
GGCCCCTCGGGCTCGCCCCATCGCGGGCGAACCGATGTGCTGCCCACAGGGCGCAACCTGTTCACCACCGACCCCCGGGCCGTGCCCTCGCGCGCCGCCCATGCGCAGGGGATCAAGCTGGCGGATGAGTTCGTGCGCCGCTACCTGCAGGATCACGGCGACTGGCCGCGCGTGCTGGTGGTCGATCTGTGGGGCTCGGCCACGATGCGCACGGCGGGCGAGGAATTCGCAATGGCGCTGCATCTGATGGGCGTGCGGCCGCTGTGGGACTCAGGGACCGAGCGCGTCTCGGGCGTCGAGATCCTGCCGCTTGCCGAACTTGACCGGCCACGCCTGGATGTGACCTTGCGCGTCTCGGGGCTGTTTCGCGACGTGTTCCCGCAGCTCGGCACGCTCTACGGGCAGGCCGTGGCGGCACTGATGGCGCGCGACGAGGCGGCTGACTGGAACCCGCTGGCGGGGCAGGGGGGCGCGCGCGTCTATGGCCCGGCGCCGGGCAGCTACGGGCTGGGCATGGGCGCGGCGCTGGAGGATTACACGGAAGCCGGGCGGGCGGCGGCCGGGCAGGCGTGGCTCGCGGCGTCGAGCTATCCGGTCGAGGGTGATGCGCCCGACCACGAGGGCATCTCGGCGCGGGTACGCGAGGCGCAGGCCTTCCTGCACCTGCAGGACCTGCCCGAAACCGACCTGCTGCTGGCGCAGGATTACGCCGCGCATGAGGCCGGATTCGCCGCCGCACAGGCGCTGACGGGCGGGCAGGCCGCGCTCTATCACATGGACGCCACGCGCCCCGACACCCCCCGCGCCCGCGCCCTGACCGAAGAAATCGCCCGCGTGGTGCGCGCCCGCGCGGCGAACCCGGTCTGGGTCGCGGGGATGATGCGGCACGGTTTCCGGGGGGGCGCGGAACTGGCGGCGACGCTCGAGCATCTGGGCGCCTTCGCGCATCTGGCGGGAGCCGTGCCGCCGCAACTGATCGACCTTTACCATGATGCGACGCTGGGGAATGCGGAGGTGCGCGATTTTCTTGCACAGGCCAACCCGCAGGCGCTGGCGGCGATGGAGGCGCGCTTCGCAGCACTCCACGCCGCCGGGCTGTGGGTCACCCGGCGTAATTCGATCCTGGCGGGGCTGGCCGATGGCTGAGGATTGGTGCAACGGATCGGTGCGCGCCGGAAAGGTCGCGCGCATACGCCAGAAGCGCCCTCGGGCCGGGCAGGGCGGCTGGTCGTCCGCTCCGATTGGGCGGAGGGGGTATGATGCCTCCGCCACTCGGCTTTCTGTCGTTACACGCGCAGGTCTCCGCAGGTCGTTTCGCCACGGGCCGGGCTGCGCCATGCGATGCCTTCTGCGCAGCGATGGCCGATGGCTGATGCTGCTTCGGGATGGTCGTTTCGAGAGAGCATCGTTGCGCGCCTGTGCCCAAAGCGCCCTCGGGCCGTTCCCACCCCCCCACCCGCACGGCCCGAGGGCGCTTTGGGCGCGCAGTGGCGGGGCAAGGCGACTGGTCATGCGACGCGATCAGGCGGACCATATCCCCCGCCAGCACCCTCCGCCCGGGGGCAACATGCGGCTTCGAGGATCGTGCCCGGACCTCGCCTCGCGCGTGTTGCCGAAAGGCTCTGCGTCGCGCGGCGCAACTGCACCTCCGCAGGGTTGGCCAGGAGCTGACCCCCAACGGCAGACCGCGGTGCTGCCGCCGCGCGCAGGCACAACGGCGGCGGTCCTTTCCCGCCCAGCCGGCATTGCGGGGAAGCGTCCGCGCGCGGGTCGGTTCCCGAGCGGGCGCTTCTGCGTTGGAGCCGTGCCATGACTGAGGTGCGCGGCTGGTGTCCGGGCGCGCTGCGACCCATGCGCTCGGGCGATGGCTGGGTCGTCCGCATTCGCCCCCGCCGCGCCCGGCTGAGCCGCGCGCAGGCGCTTGGGCTCTGTGCAGCCGCTGACGCGCATGGGGCCGGGCTGATCGATCTGACGAACCGCGCGAACCTCCAGATCCGGGGCGTGTCGGAGGCCACCTTGCTGCCGCTTCAGAGCGCGCTTGCAGAACTCGATCTGCTGGATCCCGACCCCGTCCTGGAGGCGCGTCGCAACATCCTCATCGCGCCCGATTGGCGTTCGGATGATGACACGCCCCGCCTTTGGGATGACCTCGCTGCCCGCCTCGTGGAGCTGCCCGACCTGCCGCCCAAGACGGGCTTCGCAATCGACGCGGGCGCCGCCCCGATCTTGTCGGACGATCCGGCTGATTTCCGCATTGAGCGCGCCGCGGATGGTCGGCTGATCCTGCGCGCCGAGGGGCGCACTTGCGGCACGGCGCTTGCGCCCGGCACCGAAATCCCGACGCTCTTGCGTCTTGCGCACTGGTTCGTCGCAACGGACGGCGCGCAGGCGGGGCGCATGGCCCGCCATGCGGCGCCGCTTCCCGACTGGGGCGACTGGTCCGTACCGCCCGCCCCTCCGCGCCCGCCCGTCGCGCCGGGCGTTCATCCGCATGGGCTGGTTCTGGGCGCGGCCTTCGGGCAGGTCCCCGCTGCCGATCTGGCCGAAGTCCTGCGCCGAACCGAGGCATCTGCCCTGCGCGTGACGCCGTGGCGGCTGGTGCTGCTCGAAGGTGCCGCCCTCGCCGATCACTTGCCCGACTCGCTCATCGCCACACCCGACCACCCCGCCCTGCGGGTCGATGCCTGTGCGGGCGCGCCGCTCTGCCTGCAGGCGAGTGTCGCGACGCGCGCGCTGGCGCGGCGGCTGGCCCCGAGTTTCAGCGGCAGCCTGCATGTCAGCGGCTGCGCCAAGGGTTGCGCGCGGGCGCGCGCTGCGGATATCACGCTGATCGGGCACGGGTGCCGGTTCGATCTGGTGACCAATGGTACTGCCGCCGACCCGCCCGCTGCCACCGGCCTGAGCGAGGCCGAGATCCTGACCCGCTTCGGAGCCGCCTGATGCCCCATATCTACGAGACGGACGGTGCCGCGATCTACCGCCGGTCCTTCGCCACCATCCGCGCCGAGGCCGATCTCGCCCGCTTCACGGCGGATGAGGAACCCGTTGCCGTGCGCATGATCCATGCTGCGGGCATGGTGGGGCTGGAAGAGTTTATCCGCTTCAGCCCCGATTTTGCGCAGAGAGCGCGTGCCGCGCTGGCCGCGGGCGCGCCGATCCTGTGCGATGCGCGCATGGTCTCCGAAGGGGTGACTCGCGCGCGCCTTCCGGCCGACAACCCGGTGATCTGCACGCTGCACGACCCGCGCGTGCCCGAAATGGCGCAAGAGATGGGGAACACCCGCTCGGCCGCGGCGCTGGAGTTGTGGCGCCCGCATCTGGCTGGCGCGCTGGTTGCCATCGGCAACGCACCGACCGCGCTGTTTCACCTGCTCAACATGCTGGAGGAGCCGGATTGCCCGCGCCCGGCGGCGATCATCGGCTGCCCGGTGGGCTTTGTGGGCGCAGTGGAATCGAAGGACGCGCTCTGGCAGGCCGCGCCCGCGCCCGCTTGCATCGTCGCCGGGCGGCTGGGCGGCAGCGCGATCACGGTCGCCGCCGTCAACGCGCTGGCGAGCCGCGCGGAATGAGCCGCGGCACGGTTTACGGTGTCGGGCTGGGCCCCGGCGCGGCCGATCTGATGAGCGTGCGCGCCGACCGACTGGTGCGCGGGGCGGCCCATCTGGCCTATTTCCGCAAGGCAGGCCGCGCCGGTCAGGCCCGAACCATCGTCGAGGGGATGCTGCGCGCGGATGTGCAGGAATACCCGATGGAATACCCGGTCACGACCGAGATCCCCGTAACCGATCCGCGCTATGCCGAGGTTCTCTCGGGCTTCTATGCCGACTGGGCGGCGAAGCTGCGCGACCTGGCCGAGGGCGGCACGGATGTGGTCGTGCTGTGCGAGGGCGATCCGTTCTTCTACGGCTCGTTCATGCATCTGCACAGCCGGTTGCAGGGCGCGGTCCCGGTCGAGGTGGTGCCCGGTATCACCGGCATGTCCGGCGCCTGGACCGCGACGGGCAAGCCCGTCACCTGGGGCGAGGATGTCTTGACCGTGCTGATGGCGACACTGCCCGAAGAGGTCTTGCACGACCGGATCGTGGCGACCGACGCGCTGGTGGTGATGAAGATCGGCCGCCACCTGCCCAAGCTGCGCCGCGCGCTGGCGGCCGCGGGCAAGCTTGGCGCCGCCTGGCTGGTCGAGCACGCGCAGATGCCGCAGGAACGCGTGATGCCGCTTTTCGAGGCGCCAGAGCAGGTGCCCTATTTCTCGATCGTCGTGGTGCATGGGCAGGGGCGGCGGCCATGAGCGGGCGGCTCGCCATCGCCGGGCTCGGCCCCGGATGCGATGAACTCGTGACGGCGGAAGTGCGCGCGGCGCTGGAGCAGGCGACCGATATCGTGGGCTACATCCCCTATGTTGCGCGAATCGCCCCGCGCGAGGGGTTGGCGTTGCACGCCTCGGACAACCGGGTTGAGCTAGAGCGCGCGAAGCTCGCGCTGGAACTTGCGGCCAAGGGGCGGCAGGTGGTGGTCGTGTCGTCGGGCGATCCGGGAGTTTTCGCGATGGCGGCCGCCGTGTTCGAGGCGCTCGAGGCCGGGCCCGAGGCCTGGCGCGCTCTGGATATCACCGTGCTGCCCGGGATCACGGCGATGCTGGCTGCCGCGGCGCGGGCGGGCGCGCCGCTGGGCCATGATTTCTGTGCGATCAATCTCAGCGACAACCTCAAGCCCTGGACGCTGATCGAGAAACGGCTGCGCCTGGCCGCCGAGGCAGATTTCGCCATGGCCTTCTACAACCCGCGCTCGCTGGCCCGGCCAGAGGGGTTTGCCCGCGCGCTCGAGGTGTTGCGCGAGGCCTGCGGTCCCGCCCGGCCCATCCTGTTCGCGCGTGCGGTCAGCACGGCGGAGGAAGCGCTGCGCGTGACCACGCTGGGCGCGGCGCGCCCCGAGATGGCCGACATGCGGACTGTGGTGATTGTGGGCTCGACTCTGACGCGCATGGTCGCGGGGGCGGGGCGGGAGTGGCTCTATACCCCGAGGTCGGCGTGACGTGGCAGGCGGGGCAAGGGGGGCTGTCTGCCCCCCTCTTGGGCCTGCGGCCCAATTCACTCCCCGAGGATATTTGGGGCAAAGATGAAAGAGGGATGTGCGGGGCAGGGTCAGCGCGTTTCGCGCAGCCAACTGAGGATTTCCGTGATGTCGGCGGTTTCGCGTCGTTTGGGGCTGGCGGGGCGGTCGATCATCACCACGGGCAGGCGAAGCTGGCGCGCGGCGATGAGTTTGGCCTGCGCCCCGCTGCCGCCGGAATTCTTGCTGACGATCCGGGTGATCCCGTGATCGCGCAGAAGCGCGATCTCGGCCTCGGGGGTAAAGGGGCCGCGGTCGATGATCAGGTGATGGTCGGGCAGCGGCGGCGGGGTTTCGGGCGGATCGACCAGCCGCAGCGTGTAGCGGTGCTGCGGCTGAGCCGCGAAGGCGGCGAGGTTCTGGCGGCCGATCGCGAGAAGGATGCACTCGGGTGGGCGGTCGAGGGCTGTGACGGCCGCGGCGATGTCGGGCGTGTGGGTCCAGTCATCCCCGGGCATGGGCGTCCAGGGCGGGCGGGTCAGCGCGATGAGGGGCCTGCCAGTGGCAAGCGCGGCCTGTGCCGCGTTATAGCTGATCTGCGCGGCGAAAGGGTGCGTGGCGTCGATCAGATGAGTGATGGCACGGCGGCGCAGATAGTCGGCCAGCCCGTCGGCCCCGCCGAATCCGCCCGAGCGCACGGGTACGGGCTGCGCCCGGGGCTGGGCGACGCGGCCCGCATAGCTGAGTGTCGTGGGCAGTTTTTCCGCCGCCAGCGCGCGGGCCAGTTGCGTGGCCTCTTGCGTGCCGCCGAGGAGAAGGATGTTGGGCATGGCTGAGGCTCGATGGCTGACGATCCTGGGGCTGGGCGAGGATGGCCCGGATGGGCTGTGCAGCGCAAGCCAAGAGGCGCTTGCGCGCGCGGAGGTGGTGGTCGGGGCGAAGCGGCATCTGGACCTGCTGCCGGGGCTGGCCTGCGAGACGCGGGTCTGGCCGGTGCCCTTCGCCGACGGCATCGCGCCGCTTCTGGCCACGCGCGGGCGGCGGGTGGTGATGCTCGCCTCGGGAGATCCGTTCTGGTTCGGGGCCGGGACCAGCATCACCCGCCATCTGGCGCGGTCCGAGTGGCGCGCTCTGCCGGGACGTTCGAGCTTTTCGCTGGCCGCGGCGGAACTGGGCTGGTCGATCGAGGCAGTCGTGTGCCTGGGCCTGCACGCTGCACCCATTGCCCGGATGCGCCCGCATCTCGCGCCCGGCGCGCGGCTGATCGTGCTGCTGCGTGATGGCGCGGCGGTGGGGCAGATCGCGGCATGGCTGACGGGGCTTGGCTGGGGAGAGAGCCACTTGCATGTGCTGGAGGCTCTTGGCGGGCCACGGGCGCGGGTGCGCGCGGTCGTCGCCGAGGGTTGGGCGCTGGCGGATGTCGCCCATCCGGTGGCGCTTGGGGTCGAGGTCGCGGGCCATGGCGCGGCGCTGGCGCGCGTGCCCGGGCGTCCGGATGATCTGTTCGCGCATGACGGGCAGATCACCAAGCGCGCGGTCCGCGCCATGACACTTGCCGCGCTGGCGCCCCGTGCGGGCGAGATGCTGTGGGATATCGGTACCGGGTCGGGGTCGGTCGCTATCGAATGGCTGCTCGCGCATCCGCGCAACCGGGCGCTGGGGGTCGAGGCCGACCCGGCCCGCGCCGCTCGCGCCCGGGCGAATGCGGAACGCCTGGGCGTGGCGCTGGAGGTGATCGAGGCCCGCGCCCCTGACGGGCTGGCGGGCGCGCCCCGGCCTGATGCTGTGTTCATCGGCGGCGGTTTGTCCGAGGCGCTGCTGACGGTGCTCTGGGGCCTGCTGGCGCCGGGGACGCGGGTGGTCGCCAATGCCGTGACGCTGGAGTCCGAGGCGCTGCTGGCCGACTGGCAGATGCGCGCGGGGGGGGAATTGCTGCGCATCGAGCTGGCGCGGGCCAGTGCCCTGGGACGGCGCCGCGGCTGGCAGGCGGGGTATCCGGTGGTGCAGTGGGCCGTGGATCGGTGAAGATGATCGACCGGTTGCGCTGACCGTCCAAATGATGTCCCGAACCCCGGCCAACCGGCGCGACCGCGTGGTCGCTGCCGGGGCGAAGCACTATCGGGCCGCTTGGACGTTCGGCACG
>PXES01000326.1 GCA_003564655.1 Paracoccaceae bacterium | reverse complement strand
GCGCCCCTGGCCCGGGTTGCGCGCTCAGGCGGATTCCTCGACCACGACCAGGTCGCGTTCGGCGGCCCCCTTGGCGAAGCTCAGCGCCGCCTGGTATTCGGGCGAGTTGTAGCAGGCGAGCGCCGCTTCCATCGAGGGGAAGCGCGCGACGACATTGCGGGGACGGTCGCGGCCCTCGAGCTGCACATAACGCGTGGCACGGGCGAGGAAGACGCCACCATGCGCGGCAATCGCGTCGGTGGCGCGGCGCGCGTATTCGCCATACGCCTCGGCGTCGGTGACGGTCACATGGGCGATCCAGAGCGCGCTCATGCGTCCACCCCCGCGATCAGCCGGGCCACCGCCTCGAATGCGGCATCGGCCTGCGCGATATCGGCGCCGCCGCCCTGGGCGAGGTCGGGCCGCCCGCCGCCGCCCTTGCCGCCGAGTTCCGTCACCGCCGCGCGCACCAGATCGACCGCCGAGATGCGCGCGGTCAGGTCCTGCGTCACCCCCGCAGCGACCGCCGGTTTCGCGCCGGTATCCGCGATCAACACCACCGCACCCGAGCCGAGCTGTGCCTTCATCGTGTCGATCAGGCCGGGAAGCTCCTTGCCGCTCACCCCCTCGACGCGCTGGGCGATCAATTTCACGCCGCCGACCTCGCGGATATCGGCGGCTGCTTCCGTGGCCTGGCTGCGTTTGATCTGCGCGAGTTCATTGGCCAGCGCCCGGCGTTCATCGAGAAGCGCGCGCACGCGCTCGGCGACATCGGCGGTGGGCGTCTTCAACAGCCCGGCGACCCGGGTGAGCCGCGCCTCCTGCGCGCGCAGATGGTCGAGCGCGGCCTGCCCGGTCAGCGCCTCGATACGCCGCACCCCGGCGGACGAGGCGCTGTCACTGAGGCAGACAAACGCCCCGATCTCTCCCGTCCGGGTGACATGGGTGCCGCCGCAGAGTTCCAGCGAATAGGTGTCCCCCGCCACCCCCTTGCCCGAGCCGGACTGGCGGCCCATCGCGACGACGCGCACCTCGTCGCCGTATTTCTCGCCGAAAAGCGCCTGCGCGCCCATTTCGCGGGCCTCGTCGGGGGACATGATCCGCGTCTCGACGGGGGTGTTCTGGCGGATATAGGCGTTGACCTCGGCCTCGATGCGGGCGTGCTCGGCCTCGGACAGTGCCGCGCCATGGCTGAAATCGAAACGCAGCCGGTCGGGGGCGTTCAGCGAGCCCTTTTGCGCGACGTGATCGCCAAGGGCCGCGCGCAACGCCTCGTGCAGCAGATGCGTGGCCGAGTGGTTGGCGCGAATGGCCGCGCGGCGACGGTGATCGACCTCGAGCTTGACGGGCTGGCCAGCCTCGATCCGGCCCTCGGTCACCTCGGCGACATGAAAGAACAGCCCCCCCGCGCGGCGGGTGTCCGTGACACGGGCGAGGCCGCCGGGCGCGCGGATCAGCCCGGTGTCGCCCACCTGCCCGCCCGCTTCCGCGTAAAATGGCGTCTGGTTGGTGACGATCATCACCTGCCCCGTGGCCTCGCGCACTTCCTCCCCGTCCGCGACGAGCGCCAGAACCTGGCCCTCGGCGGCCTCCATCTCGTAGCCGAGGAATTCGGTCGCCCCGAAGCGCTCGGCAAGGTCGAACCAGATCGCGGCATCGGCGGCCGCGCCGGTGCCCGACCAGGCGGCGCGGGCACGGGCCTTCTGCTCGGCCATCGCCGCCTCGAAACCCGCCACATCGACCGCGCGACCGCGCTCGCGCAGCGCGTCCTGCGTCAGGTCGAGCGGAAAGCCATAGGTGTCGTAGAGGCGGAAGGCAGCCTCACCGGGCAGGGTGGCGCCGTCAGGCAGGTTTTCCAGCTCGGCGTCGAGCAGCTTCAGCCCCCGGTCGAGTGTCTGGCGAAAGCGCGTCTCCTCGGCGCGCAGGGTCTCGGTGATCAGCGCCTGCGCGGCGCGCAACTCGGTGAAATGGCCGCCCATCTGAGTGACCAGCGCCGGGACCAGCCGGTGCATCAGCGGATCGGCCGCGCCCAGCATATGGGCATGCCGCATCGCGCGGCGCATGATGCGGCGCAGCACATAGCCACGTCCGTCATTGCCCGGCAGCACCCCGTCGGCGATCAGGAAGGAGGTGGCGCGCAGATGGTCAGCGATGACGCGGTGATGGGTCTTGCCGGGGCCGTCGGGATCGGACGAGGTCGCATGCGCCGAGGCCTCGATCAGCGCGCGCATGAGATCGGTGTCGTAATTGTCATGCTTGCCCTGCAGAAGCGCGCCGATCCGCTCCAGCCCCATGCCCGTGTCGATTGACTGGTTGGGCAGTTCGGTCAGGCGGCCATCCTCATGCTGTTCGTTCTGCATGAAGACGAGGTTCCAGATCTCGATGAAGCGGTCGCCATCTTCCTCGGCGCTGCCCGGCGGGCCGCCCCAGACGCTGGGGCCGTGGTCGAAGAAGATCTCGGTGCAGGGACCGCAGGGGCCGGTCGGTCCCATGCGCCAGAAATTGTCGTCGGTTGGGATGCGGATGATCCGCTCATCGGGCAGGCCTGCGACATTCTTCCAGATTGCGGCGGCCTCGTCATCGGTGTGATAGACCGTGACCAGCAGCCGGTCGGCGGGGATGTCGAAATCGCGGGTCAGCAATTCCCAGGCAAAGGGGATGGCCTCGGACTTGAAGTAGTCGCCGAAGCTGAAATTGCCCAGCATCTCGAAAAACGTATGGTGGCGGGCCGTGTAGCCGACATTGTCGAGGTCGTTATGCTTGCCGCCCGCGCGGACACATTTCTGGCTGGTGGTGGCGCGGCTGTAATCGCGGTGCTCCAGCCCGGTGAAGACGTTCTTGAACTGCACCATGCCAGAATTGGTGAACATCAGCGTCGGGTCGTTGCGCGGGACGAGGGGCGAGCTGTCCACCACGGCGTGTCCCTGCCGGGCGAAATAGTCGAGAAAGGTCGAACGGATATCGTTGAGGCTGGCCATGCGTCGTCTCCGGCGGGAATTGCGGACCCGCCCGGTTTAGCCCCGCGCAGATGGGCTGTCCACCGCCATCAGGCCCAGCGCAGCACGGAACGGGCCGCGGCGCGCGCGGTGACGCGCACGCCTTGGGCCGCGAGGCATCGCACAGAACGACAGGGCCGGTTCGAGACAGGCAAAAGCGCCGCGAAAAGCTTGCGAGACATGGCAAACTGCACCGCAGCGCGCCTCAGACCCCGAAGACGGGACCGCAAGATCTCTCCCTGCGGCTGAGCGCGAGAGGCTTATGCGAAGCGACCGATCCGCAGCGATCATCGGGCCGACTGATACGCTGCCAACTTAGCCCCGCCGGCCGCACCGCGCCCCGCACGACGGTGCCGGGCGGGGCGCAGGCTCACTCCTCGGTCAGGGCGTCGTCGCCTTCGGCCATGTGAAAGTCGAGCCCATGCGCCGCGCGGATCTTGTCCTCGATCTCATGCGCGATCTGCGGGTTGTCCTTCAGGAAACTCTTGGCGTTCTCGCGGCCCTGGCCGATGCGGTCGTCACCATAGGAATACCACGCACCCGATTTTTCCACGACGCCCGCCTTGACGCCCAGATCCAGCAACTCGCCGCGCTTGGAGATGCCCTCGCCATACATGATGTCGAACTCGACCTGCTTGAAGGGCGGCGCGACCTTGTTCTTGACCACCTTGACGCGGGTCTGGTTGCCCACCACCTCGTCACGGTCCTTGATCGAGCCGATGCGGCGGATATCGAGCCGCACGGAGGCGTAGAATTTCAGCGCATTGCCGCCTGTCGTGGTTTCGGGGCTGCCGAACATCACGCCGATCTTCATGCGGATCTGGTTGATGAAGATCACCATGCAGTTCGACCGCGCGATAGAGGAGGTGAGCTTGCGCATGGCCTGGCTCATCAGCCGGGCATGCACGCCCACCGAGCTGTCGCCCATATCGCCCTCGAGCTCGGATTTCGGCGTGAGCGCCGCGACCGAATCGACCACCACCATGCTGACCGCGCCCGAGCGCACCAGCGTGTCCACGATCTCGAGCGCCTGCTCGCCCGTGTCGGGCTGCGAGATCAGCAGCTCATCCAGATCGACGCCCAGCTTGCGGGCATATTGCGGGTCGAGCGCGTGTTCGGCATCGACAAAGGCGCAGACACCGCCCTGCTTCTGCTCTTCCGCGACGGCGTGCAGTGTCAGCGTTGTCTTCCCCGAGGATTCGGGGCCATAGATCTCGACGATGCGGCCCTTGGGCAGCCCGCCGATCCCCAGCGCGATATCGAGCCCCAGCGAGCCGGTCGAGGTTGACGCGATCTCGGTCACCGGATTGTCGGCGCCGAGCTTCATGATCGAGCCCTTGCCGAATTGCCGCTCGATCTGCGCCAACGCCGAATCGAGGGCTTTCTGCTTTTCCGCACTCCGCTTGTCGGTCATGTTCAACAGGTCCGCTACAGCCATTTCCCACCTCTTATTTCACAGCGCGTCGCGCCCGGCAATCGCCCGTTTGTTTCTGATATGTTCCTTAACGCAACGCAAGGTACAAATCGAGAACTTTTTTCGTGCCACGCTCTGACTCATAAGCCGAATCGGTTAACAGAACGTTGCACTACGCGCCTTGCAGCAGATGCAGGACGGGGTTTCCCTCAGTGCACTGGTCATGTCAGCGGAATTGACCCATCTTGGCTGACGGGAGGAAACACCTGTCCTGAAAGGGTTTCCAGATGGCAAGCACGACAACAGACCTTTATCCCGGCCGGTCCCTGCGCACGCGGCTGGAGGCGTTCTTTCTACGCCTGGCCGAGGCCTCACCCACATATCGCTCCCTGGAGCACTACAGCGCGATGTCAGACGCCGAACTCGCGCGGCGGGGGATGACGCGCAGGGACGTCCCCGAGCGCGTCCTCGGCCCGCGCGTCTACACCTGACGCCAGCACCGCCAGCCCCAGTGCCCGGATCAGGCGGCGCGTCTGCGGGGTGGCCGCGTGCAGCAGGTTCATCGCACCGGGCGGCAGATCGACCCCTTGGGCAAGCTGCATCAGCGCAACGGCGAACAGCGCTTGTGACGGGGGCGGACACCAGATCAGCCCGCCGCGCAGCCCTGCCCCGAGCGCGTGGCCGAGCTCGCGCAGCGGCAGCGGCTGGCAGATGACCCCGGGGGCGGGGGCGGCAGGACTCGCAAGCCCGCTGATCAGGGCGCCAAGGTCAGGTGCCGGCGCGTTCTGACGGTGCCAGGCCGCGCGCAAGGCTGGCAGCCCCGCATCAACCGCCCGCATCAGGCGCAGACGGGCGGCATCATCCGCCGGGGCCATGCTGTCGCGAGCGCGCAGCAGATCGTCGCGCCCGGCGGTCACCACCTGCCCGAGCGGTCGGCCGGCTGCATCGGCAAGCATCAGCGCCTGGGTCGCGCACGGGGCACGCCAGCACCCGCCAACAAAATGGGCGCACAGCCGTTCGGTGTCTGTCGCGATCATGCGCCTGCGTAGCAGGGGCGTGGCGGCGCCGCCAGCCTTGCGCCCGGCCTGGCTTTGCGCCACCACAACGCGCATGATCGACCGGCCTGACATCCTGTGCATCGGAACAGCCCTCTGGGATGTGATCGGGCGCTGCCCCGCATCCGTGCCGCCGGGGGCGGATGTGCCCGGCACGATCCAGCGGCAGCCGGGGGGCGGGGCGCTGAACATCGCGCTGGTGCTTGCGGATCTGGGCCATCGCCCGGCGCTGTTGGCGAGCATCGGGCAGGACGCGGCGGGGCTGGAATTGGCGAAGGCGATTGCGGCACGCGGCGTGATCACCAACTGGCTGCACCGCGACAGGGCGACCGATTCCTACATCGCCATCGAGGATACTGACGGGCTTGTCGCCGCGATTGCGGATTCGCGCGGGCTGGAATCGGCGGGGCTGCGCTTGCTGGCGCCGCTGCGCGACGGGCGCCTCGGCACGGCGCACACCCCGTTTCGCGGCCCCGTGGCGCTCGATGGCGGGCTGACGGCGGCGCACCTTGCCGAGCTTGCAGCGGCGTCCTGGCTCGCCGGGGTCGATCTGCGGGTGATCCCGGCCTCCGGGGGCAAGGCTGCGCGGCTGGCCCCACTGCTGCAGCGGGCGGGGACGACATTCTACCTCAACCGCGCCGAGGCCGAAATCCTGTGCGGCACGGACTTCCCCGACACCCAGACCGCCGCCCGCGCCCTGTTGGCGCGCGGGGCGGGCCGAGCGCTGGTGACGGACGGCCCGCACCCGGCGAGTGATGCCGATGCGACAGGCGTGCTGACCACCGCGCCGCCGCAGGTGAAGGCCCTGCGCGTCACCGGCGCAGGCGACTGCTTCGTTGCCGCGCACATGGCGCATGAACAGCGCGGGCAACCGCGCGCGGCAGCGCTGGCGGCCGCGCTGGAGAGAGCTGCCGCGCATGTCGCGGCAACCGATGGCTGACGCGACCGGCGCCTGACTGGCCCGTGGCGGGGCCGTTTCCCTGTGGGCCTGCGCGCGAAAAGCGCCCTCGGGGCGTGCGGGTGGGTGGGTGGGCACGGCCCGGGGGGCGCTTTTCGCGCAGCAAGGCGATCACGCGGAGACATACCGAGATGCGTGGAACAGCGCGACATTCGCAACGGACCAGCCGCGCGCGCCGGGCAGCCGACCCGGCCACGGGCCACATCCGCGCGACGCGCCGCGGCACGGGCTGACGCGCATCGACGGGGCCGCGCGCGGCGGCATCCCACATGCGCGGCGCGGCATCGCAGACAGCCTCCCCGGATGGACAGCACGCGCGCACATGTCTCTGTGCCTGCATGCTTGCGTATCGGCTGGAATAGCCCGCCTGCCCCGGCGCAGCCGCACCGGGCGCCACCGGACGCGCGCGGCGCCGGGGGTCATTCGCTGCAGGGCGGCGCGCTGAACGCCAGGCCATCGACGACCCGCAACAGCGACCCGTCATCCTGTTGAATCAGCATCATCCGGTAGGACCGTTCCGTCACCTCCCGCGCACTGCACATCGAAGAGCATCGCATCCATGTCGCGGATATTGGTGGGATTGGCCAGCACGCAACGCGTCTCGATACGCTCCAGCATGCCGTCAGCGATGCGGAACGCAGCCCCCGGGACATCGCCCGCACCGACAACGCAACCCGTGTCATCGGGGTTGATCCGGTCGGTTCCGTCGAACCTGTTCGGGTCCGCCGCAGCCCCCTACACCACCCCGCCGAGCGCCAGCCCTGCGGGGGCCTGCATCATTGCCCGCATGTCCT
>PXES01000345.1 GCA_003564655.1 Paracoccaceae bacterium | reverse complement strand
TGCCGGCCAATCCGGACCGTTTCAGGGACGGGTCGCCTTCGGGGATGACTGATGACCGGGGGGAAGCCGTCTGCCCGCGCCGGGGTTGCTGGACTTGTGTCGATCTGGTGCCGCTGAAGGGACTCGAACCCCCGACCCCATCATTACGAATGACGTGCTCTACCAGCTGAGCTACAGCGGCGACCTGCGCGCGGTTTAATCGCCACGCCAGGGCGGCGCAAGCGCAAATCGGCGCGCGGGTGCGACGCTGGCGACCTTGACGCCGCCCGGCGCAGCCCCGAAGGTGATCGCCATAACACGCGAGGAGGGCGTGCGACATGGCACAGGACTGCACGGGGCGGATCGGCTCGCCCCTGCCCGACAGCATCGACGCGACCGAGGCGCTGCTCGACGCGGGCGGCTATGTCAGCGACCGGGCACTCGCGACAGTGCTGTTTCTTGCGCTCAGAATGCAACGGCCGCTGTTCCTCGAGGGCGAGGCCGGGGTCGGCAAGACCGAGATCGCCAAGGTGCTGGCCGCGCGGCTGGGCCGACGCCTGATCCGGCTGCAATGCTATGAGGGGCTGGATGTCGCCTCGGCGGTCTATGAATGGAACTACCCCGCGCAGATGATCGAGATCCGCCTGGCCGAGGCCACGGGCGAGACCGACCGCGCGACCATCCAGCAGGGCATTTTCGCCGAGCGTCACCTGATCCGCCGCCCCATCCTGCAGGCGCTGGAACCCGCGCCCGAAGGCCCGCCGGTCTTTCTGATCGACGAGCTGGACCGCGCCGACGAGGCGTTCGAGGCGTATCTGCTGGAAGTGCTCTCCGAGTTTCAGGTCACCATCCCCGAGCTTGGCCCGGTCCGCGCCGCCGAGCCGCCAATTGTCATCATCACCACCAACCGCACGCGCGAGATCCATGACGCGCTCAAGCGGCGCTGCCTGTATCACTGGGTCGATTACCCCGATGCCGAGCGCGAACTGGCGATTGTCGGCGCGAAGGTTCCGCGGGCCAATGCGCGGCTGGCGCGCGAGCTGGTGGCCTATGTCCAGAAGCTGCGCGACATCGATCTCTTCAAGGCGCCGGGCATCGCCGAGACACTGGACTGGGCCTCGGCGCTGACCGAACTCGACAAGGTGGCGATCGACCCCGAGACCGTCTCGCAGACCATCGGCGTGCTGTTGAAATACCATGACGATATCGCCCGCATCCAGCAGGGCGAGGGGCACCGCCTGCTCGAGGAAGTCCGCGCCGAGCTGGACGCGGCGGGCTAGCCCGATGACCGGCGCACAGGCCGAGGGGCGGCTTGCCGACAACATCGTCTATTTCGCCCGCGCGCTGCGCCATGCCGGGATGCGCGTGGGACCGGCAAGTGTGGCCGATGCGATCTCTGCGGTGCTGGCGGGCGGGCTGGGCAGCCGCAACGACTTTTACTGGACGCTGCATTGCGTGCTGGTCAAGCGCCACGAGGATCGCGCGGTCTTCGACGAGACCTTCCGCCTGTTCTGGAAATCGCGCGAACTGGTCGAAAAGATGCTGGCGATGTTCTCGCCCACCGCCCCCGGCAATCGCGCGCCCCAGCCAAAGCGCGCCGGCGAAAGCCGCGCCGAGGCTGCGCTCTTTCAGGGCCACGCGCGCGAGGCCCCGCCCGCCGAGCAACTCGAGATCGAGGTCGATGCGCGGCTGTCCATGTCCGAGCGCGATGTGCTGCGCGACAAGGATTTCGCCCAGATGACCGCCGAGGAGTTGCGCGCCGCCAAGGCCGCCATCGCCGCGCTGCGCCTGCCGCTCGACCGGGTCGCGACGCGCCGCTTCCGCCCCGATCGGCGCGGGCAGCGCTTCGATCAGCGCGCGACGCTGCAGCAGGGGTTGCGCGATGGCGGCGCGATGATGATGCCGCGCTTTCGCAGCCCGCGCAGGCGGCACCCACCGCTGGTGCTGCTGGCCGACATCTCGGGCTCGATGAGCCAGTATTCGAGGCTTTTCCTGCATTTCATGCATGCCCTGGCCGAGCAGCGCCGCCATGTGCACAGCTTCGTCTTCGGCACGCGGCTGACCAACCTGACCCGCGCGCTGGCCCGGCGCGACCCCGACGAGGCGCTTGCGCGCTGTTCCGATCAGGTCGCCGACTGGGCGGGCGGCACACGCATCGGTGCCGCGCTGGCGAACTTCAACCGCGACTGGTCGCGCCGGGTGCTGGGGCAAGGCGCCGTGGTCGTGCTGATCACCGACGGGCTGGAGCGGGACGAAACCGACACCCTTGCGCGCGAGGCCGAGCGGTTGCACAAATCTTGCCGCCGCCTGATCTGGCTCAACCCGCTGTTGCGCTTCGACGGGTTCGAGGCGCGTGCGCGGGGCGTGCGCACCCTGCTCGCCCATGTCGACGAGTTCCGCCCGGCGCATTCACTGGCCTCGTTCGAGGCGCTCTGCGCGGCCTTGTCAGGCAGCGCCAGCGGCGCTAGCGTCGCACCGTCTCGCTATCTGACGCGCGGCTGAGGGGGGAGGGATCATGGACACGCAGACCGAGCATCCGCTGGCGATTGCCGAAGCCTGGGCCGAGGCCGGGCGCCAGGTCGCCATCGCCACGGTGATCGAGACCTGGGGTTCGGCGCCGCGCCCGGTCGGCAGCCATCTGGTGATCGACGATCAGGGCGATTTCGCGGGCTCGGTCTCGGGCGGCTGTGTCGAGGGCGCGGTGATTTCCGAGGCCGCCGAGGTGATCGCGACCGGCACGCCCCGGATGCTGGAATTCGGCGTGGCAGATGCCGTGGCCTGGCAGGTGGGGCTCTCCTGCGGCGGGCGCATCCGCGTCTTTCTGGAACGGCTGGGCTGATGGACCGCGCGACGCTCTCGGCGCTCAACGCCGCCCGCCGGGCGCGTATGGCGGCGGTGCTGGTCAGCGATCTGGACAGCGGGGCCGCCCGCGTCGTCACCGAGGACGCCGTCGCCGATGACCCGCTGGCCGAGGCGCTGCGCGCGGCCTTCGCCTCGGGCAAGGCGGGGGTGGTCGCGACGGCCGGGCAGCGGGTCTTCCTCAACCCGCATCTGCCGCCAGCGCGGCTGGTGATCATCGGCGCCGTGCATATCAGCCAGGCCCTCGCACCGATGGCGCGGCAGGCGGGGCTTGATGTGACCATCATCGACCCGCGCACCGCCTTTGCCACGCCCGCGCGCTTCGGCGCCGAGCGGCTGATCGCCGACTGGCCCGAGGATGCGTTGCAGGACGCCCCGCTCGACCGCTGGACGGCGCTGGCGGCGCTGACGCATGATCCCAAGATCGACGACGCGCCGCTTGTGGCCGCGCTGCGGGCGGGCTGCTTCTATGTCGGCGCGCTGGGCAGCCGCAAGACCCATGCCGCGCGGCTTGACCGGCTGCACGCGGCAGGGCTGACCGGGGCCGAGACCGGCCGCATCTGCGCCCCCATCGGGCTTGATATCGGCGCGGCGAGCCCTGCCGAGATCGCCGTCGCGACGCTCGCGCAACTCATCGCGCATCTGCGCAGGCGCGCCCCGTGAGGTTCGGCCCCCTGCCCCTCGATCAGGCCGAGGGGGCCGTGCTCGCCCATGCCTGCCGCACCGCGACCGGGCGCATCGCCAAGGGCACGCGGCTCGATGCGGCGGCGCTCGACGCGCTGGCCGGGGCCGGGATGACCGAGGTGATCGTCGCCCGGCTCGACCCCGGCGATCTGCGCGAGGATGCCGCCGCCGAGGCTGTGGCGCAGGCGTGTGCGCACCCCTCGCTGCGCGCGCGGGCCGTGGGCACGGGCCGGGTCAATCTGCACGCCCACGACGCGGGGGTGTTTCTGTGCGCGGCCGCGCGGGTGGGCGCGCTCAACGCCGTTGACCCGGCGATCACGCTTGCCACCCTGCCCCCCTTTGCCCGCGTCGCGGCGGGCGAGATGGTGGCGACGGTCAAGATCATCCCCTTCGCCGTGCCGCAGGCGCAGGTCAGCCGCGCGGCGGCATGTGCGCAGGACGGGGACGCGGCGCTGATGCAGGTGGCAGGCTTCCGCCCGCTGCGCTGCGCGCTCTTGCAGACCGATCTGCCGGTGCTCAAACCCTCGGTGGCCGACAAGACCGTGGCGCTGACCCGCGCACGCATCGCCGCGCTGGGCGGCAGCCTGCATGACGCAGGCCGCGTCGCGCATGATGCGGGCGCGCTGGCCCGGGCGATCCGCGCGGTGGACGGGGCCAAGGTGCTGATCGTCTTCGGCGCCTCGGCGATGTGCGACCCCGACGACGTGATCCCGGCGGCGATCCGGGCGGCGGGCGGGCAGGTCGAGCGGGTGGGAATGCCGGTCGATCCGGGCAATCTGCTGGTGCTGGGGCGGGTCGGCGCGCTGCAGGTGGTCGGCGCGCCGGGCTGCGCGCGCTCGCCCAAGGAGAACGGCTTCGACTGGGTGCTGGCGCGGCTCTTCGCGGGGCTGGAGCTGCGCGGGGCGGATATCGCCGCGATGGGGGTGGGCGGGTTGTTGACCGAGATCCCCACGCGCCCCCGCCCCCGCGCCGCGCGCTGAGCCCGCCGCCGCGCGCCCGGCGGACACCCCGCACGCCGCCAGCGCACCACACGACACCAGAGCGAGAAGATCCGACGCTCCGCCCTTTGGCAGCGGCAGCGCCTGCGAGTGGCCATGGGAGGGCGGGCGGGGCCTCGAGCGGGCGCTTCTGCCGACGCGCACAACGAGGCTCGGCATACGCGCACAAGCGCCGACGGCGCGCAGCACGAAACACCCGAACAATTCCCGCCGCTGCCCCTGGCAGCGGCAGCGCCCGCGAGCGGGCCATTGGGAGGGCGGGCGGGGCCCCGAGCGGGCGCTTCTGCCCGCCCGCCGGGGGCGTCAGGCTGCGGCCACGGCCCGCTTTGCCATCGCCTTGATCAGGCTCGCGCGATAGGCGGCCGAGGCGTGCATGTCCTCCATCAGGTCATCCGCCGCGACCGTCACCCCGGCCACAGCCTCGACCGACCACATTGCGCTCAGCGCCGCTTCCAGCCCGGAGTGCCGGAACACCCCGTCGCTGCCCGCGCCCGTCACCGCGACCCGCACGCCCCCGTCACCGCGCGCCACGAAGACGCCTGTCATCGCGTAAA
Organism: Paracoccaceae bacterium; assembly: GCA_003564655.1. GTDB lineage: Bacteria > Pseudomonadota > Alphaproteobacteria > Rhodobacterales > Rhodobacteraceae > Roseinatronobacter. The sequence continues at coordinate 2,149 of PXES01000345.1, read as the reverse complement.
GCGAGGCCGGGTTGGGGAACTTCGCATAGGCCGCCTTCTCGGGTGGCGCGAAGGACACCGCGACGATGATCTCGCCCTCTTCCAGCGCCGTCTCGAACAGCCCGGTGAAGAACTCTCCCGCCGGAATGTCGCGCGTCGATGTGTGGATGGTCGCATCCAGCGCCAGCATCGCCCCCGGATAGTCCGCTGCCGGGTCGTGATTGGCGACAGAGCCGCCGAGCGTGCCCATATGGCGCACATGCGGGTCGCCGATATGGCCCGCCAGCCGCGCGAGGCCCGGACAGGCCTGCTGCAACTCGGCACTGCCCGCGACCTCGGCATGCGTGGTGGCCGCGCCGATGATGACGCGCCCCCCTTCGAGCTTGATGCCCTGCATGGCCGCGATATGGCGCAGATCGACCAGATCCGACGGCGCGGCAAGCCGCGACTTCATCGTCGGGATCAGCGTCTGCCCCCCGGCGAGCGCCTTGGCCTCGGGGTTGGCGGTCAGCAGCGACACGGCCTCCTCGACCGAGGAAGGGCGATGGTAATTGGTCTCATACATGGTCTCTCCTCCCTCTCACGCCTTGGCCTGCAAGGCTTCCCAGACCCGGCGCGGCGAGGCGGGCATGGTGATGTCGCGCACCCCGATCGCATCGGTCACGGCATTGATCAGCGCGGGCGGCGAGCCGATGGCCCCTGCCTCGCCGCAGCCCTTGATCCCCAGCGGGTTCGACGGGCACGGCGTGACGGTCGTGCTGACCTTGAAGGACGGCAGATCGGCCGCGCGCGGCATGGCGTAATCCATGTAGGACGCGGTCAGAAGCTGCCCCGAGGTGTCATAGGCCGTGTCCTCCAGCAACGCCTGGCCGATACCCTGCGCCAGCCCGCCATGCACCTGCCCCTCGACGATCAGCGGGTTGATGATGTTGCCGAAATCGTCCGAGGCGACGAACTGGATCACCTCGGTCTTGCCGGTGTCTGGGTCGACCTCGACCTCGCAGATATAGCAGCCGGCGGGGAAGGTGAAGTTGCTGGGGTCGTAGAACGCCCCTTCCTTCAGCCCCGGCTCCATCCCGTCGGGCAGGTTATGCGCGGTATAGGCGGCGAGCGCCACCTGGAACCACGGCACCTCCTTGTCGGTGCCCGCGACCTTGCACTGCCCGTCCTCGATCACGATGTCGCCCTCATCGGCTTCCAGCAGATGGGCGGCGATCTTCTTGGCCTTGGTCTCGACCTTGTCGAGCGCCTTGGCAATCGCGCTCATCCCCACGGCGCCCGAGCGCGAGCCATAGGTGCCCATGCCCATCTGCACCTTGTCGGTGTCGCCATGCACGATGTTGACCTGATCGAGCGGCAGGCCGAAGCGGTCCGACACCACCTGCGCGAAGCTTGTCTCATGCCCCTGCCCGTGGCTGTGCGAGCCGGTCAGAACCTCGACCGTGCCAACGGCATTGACCCGCACTTCGGCGGATTCCCACAGGCCGACCCCGGCCCCGAGCGAGCCGACAGCCGCCGAGGGGGCGATGCCGCACGCCTCGATATAGCAGGACATGCCGATGCCGCGCAGCTTGCCGCGCGCCTCGGCCTCGGCCCGGCGGGCGGGAAACCCCTCCCAGTCGGCGGCCTTCATCGCCGCATCGAGCGAGGCCTCGTAATCACCCGCGTCATAGCACATGATCACCGGCGTCTGGTACGGGAACTCGCGGATGAAGTTCGCCCGCCGCAACTCGGCCGGGCTGACGCCCAGCTCGCGCGCCGCCGTCTCCATCATCCGCTCCAGCAGATAGGTCGCCTCGGGGCGGCCGGCGCCGCGATAGGCGTCCACCGGCGCGGTGTTCGTGTAGACCGTGCGCACATTGGCGTGGATCGCCGGGATGACATACTGCCCCGACAGCAATGTGGCATAGAGATAGGTCGGCACCGCCGAGGAGAAGAGCGACATGTAGGCGCCCAGATTTGCGATGGTATCGACCTTGAGCCCGACAATGCGGTTGTCGGCGTCAAAGCCCATCTCGACCTCGGTGTAATGGTCGCGGCCATGCGCATCGGTCAGGAAACTCTCGGTCCGGTCGGCCACCCACTTGACCGGCACGCCGGTCCGCTTGGAGGCCCACAGGCAGACGATCTCCTCGGGGTAGATGTAGATCTTGGAGCCGAACCCGCCGCC